>JAYURJ010000255.1:0-2900 GCA_043756275.1 Betaproteobacteria bacterium
ATGCAGATTGACGATGGCAACACGATGACCGGTTCGTTTCGCGTTGCCAGTGTGACCGCGCCGGAGACGGCGCTGCCGACAGCGGCAATCGACGATGGCGGCAAATATTTGCTGTGCCTCGCATTTTGATGTGGACGCTCGCTTGCGACTAACCATCGCTGGCCGTACCATTGCGCAATCAACAGAATAGAAATTCACCGGGAAACGCCATGAGCCACCGTTTGACAAGAGATGAATTCGACGCGCTCGAGCAAGTGCGCAGCGCATCAAAATCCGCCAAGCCGAGTGCGTGCATCGCCAGAAACGCGAAACACCTTATCGGCATCAAATTTCTTTCGCATCGCAAAGATGGCAGCTATGCGTTAACCGAAAAGGGCACTGAAGCGCTGTTTATCAAAAACTGCATCGCCGGATTGCGGGCGCTGGCGACCGATGCAGACACGACTTTGGATGTCGCTGTCTCGACGTTTTTAGGTAGAAAAGGACATATCGTCGCGAGCGCTGTACCGGGCCGCTTCGAGGTCACGCCGAAAGGTCGCGAATGTCTTGAGGATATTGCGCTTAATCCTTGATCAAATGTTTTGATAAACACCAGCACTGGCGTGCCTTTTGGGGCGAAATGTGCCTGAAAGCCCCGCCAGTGCTGGTGTTCTGGCATTTATAACAGTTTGATAAAAATTTCCTGCCCCGCAACGGCAGGTGCGGCGGGCCTCAGTGCTGCAAAGGTGGTTCCCGTCGGGAGGCTCGCGAGAGCTGCGACAAGAAACAAGCGCTTGATCAGATGGCGCATCAATTTCCTTTGATCAGGTCGTTGTTCACGCGCCGGCAATTTGCGCCGAATCTACAAAGCATCCGTATGACGGCAATGGCTTTACCACGCCAAATTAGCTGCGAAATCAGCGTTTCACGCATCATTTTTAGCGTCTGGTCGGATTCCGATTGTGGCCTCGCTGGTGCATCCGTAACGTTCGGTCATCAGCAACGAAAACCCATCGCCGACCAGAAGGAACGCACATGAAAACCGAACTCACCAGCAGCAACAAAGACAACGTCTCCATGGCCACCGTCCTCGCTGCAGGACTATTGGTGTTGACGACGGGATTGTTCAACAGCAATGCGTTCGTTGCGAACCCTAATCCCAGCCATAACGCCGATGCCGTTGTTCAAACCATGGGCGCCATCGTCGTCACCGCTTCACGCACGCCAGTGGTGATGCTTGACACCATGGTTGTCACTGCATCGCGCAAGACTAGTCAGGCTTAACAGCAGCCATCGTTGGACGTATTCACGATTCCCACCGTTTCAGGTTTAGAAATTCTCGGCGTGTTTTCGGCCCGTGCGTAACAAAGGTGGGATCAGGCTCGTCACGAGTGCATCAATACCATCGGTGCGTTTTTCATCGTAAGCGCCTTCGACGCTATCGGCCACATAACCCGAGTGGTAAATCAGGAAGTTCACATGCGGATAGCGCTTGGCCACGCGACCCACATCTACGCACGTTGAATGCTCAGACGAGCGCTGACCGAACGCCAGGCCTTTGTGTATCGCGATATTGCGGATACCGAGCTTGACGGCCTTGTCGATGAACTTGAGCCCAACATCGTCATCGAGAAAGATCCCCTTGCCATCAGGACCCCATTGCGTATAAGTTTTCCTCGCGGCGATCTTGTGGCGCGCCGCCATTTCGTCCATCGCGTCCAAATCGCCCGGCGAATTCGGATTGACGCGACCGTGGATATAGAGGCGATGGGTGCCATCGAGTTTTTCGACAATTCTCGACGTGGCGGCCGCCTCCTCGATAGTAAGTGGTTCATCGAGACGAGTGGATGCCACAAACGAAAGCACCATCAGATCGGTGTCCGAATCCATAAACACATCCTTGATGAACTCATCCTGCCCGATGCAGCTCAGATAATCGATTTCACCCATCCCCTTCGTCAGCCTGCAGGATTGTGTTTTGGGCATGCGCAACGGGCGTGCGGTCGGCGGCAGCCGTTTGGTCCACGCGCCGGTCGGATTCACGAAATGCCCCTGCACATCAAAAATAAATTCGTTGCCGTCGACTGCCGAGCGCGCCGCGACAATATCGAGCGCAGCAGTTTTATCGAGCTCGAAGTAGCCGCCGCGCCTGCCCTGCTGCGCGTAAGCCGTATTCATGCCGAGCAATGAACCGGCGACGCCGCAGGCTGAAACCAGAAAGCTGCGGCGATCAAGTCCTAACCGTTTCGCATTGACGTTGGCGGTCTCATGCGCCAGAAAATTGGCATGGTGATGCACGTCTTGGAGCGGAATCGGCTCGTATTCACCATTGGATGACGCATCAAGCTTGACCGGCAAACGCAAACCTTCGGGAATTGGTCGCGGGCGATACTGTCCCAATGCCGGTGCAGCAATTGCTGGCGTCGCTGCAAAAAGCGATCCTCGGCGAGACCGCCGCCGCACCGCGCATCGCCATTGACGGGCCGTGGGGGCGCTTCCTGCTCAGCGCGTACGCACTCGATGACGACGGCGCGGCAGCGGCTTCACGCGCCGCCATTCATATCCGCCGCCAGCAACCGATGATCCTGAAACTCGCCGAGGCGATGGGTGGTTTCGATATCTCGCCACAGCAGCGCGAAGTTGCGCTGTTGCTCGCGCAAGGCCGCAGCAATCAGCAAATCGGCACCACGTTAAACGTGAGCGGCAACACCGTGAATTATCATATCAAGCAACTTTTCATACGGCTCGATGCCCATGATCGCGCCGATGTGGTGGCAAAGATGCTGGCTGGTGGTCAACCGGCATGAATCCGTGAGCGAGGCGCAGTGTTTGATGGCATCGGTTCAGTGAGCACCGCGACAGTCGTGCCGACCTACTGAGCGGCTCGACACTCGCCGAAGCGCTCGAATGCACACGCGTAC
>JAYURJ010000256.1:0-2879 GCA_043756275.1 Betaproteobacteria bacterium
CGTGCGCGTGAGCTCACCGTCATCTGCATCGAGTTCTTTATGCAGGATGACGAAGCGCGCTATCTGCGAGGTGGCAAGTTTCGGGTCGGCGGCGAGATCAGCGTTAACCTTTTCAATGCACTCCCCGATGAGCGCATAAACCTCCGCTTTGGCCGCCAGATCTGCATAGCCGGAATAACCGAGATTGCGGCGCTCGGCCCAATCGCCAAGGGCTGCAACATCAATGTTGATCATCGCGGTGACTTGGTCACGTTTATCACCAAACGCAACGGCTTCTTTGATGTATGGGAAAAACTTGAGCTTGTTTTCGATGTACTTTGGCGCGAACAAACTGCCGTCCGCCAGCCGCCCCACATCCTTGGCGCGGTCGATGATGATGAGATGGCCATCTGTATCGAAAAAACCCGCATCACCGGTCAGGAAGAAGCCTTCAGCATTAACAACATTTCGGGACGCTTCCGGCTGGCGGTGGTACTCCTTCATCATCCCTTTTGAGCGCACCAGCACTTCGCCATTTTCTGCAACACGAACTTCCACGCCGGGCATTGGCGCGCCGACCGTGCCCAGCTTTACGTCGCCCGATTTCTGCATGCACACCGTCACGCAGGTTTCAGTCATCCCGTAAAGCTGCTTCAGGTTGATACCCATCGAGCGATAAAAATTAAACAGATCCGGGCCAATCGCCTCTCCTCCTGAATACGCGACGCGAATCCGCGATAGTCCCAGCACATTTTTCATCGGCCCGTAGACCAGCAACTCACCGATACCGTAAAGCGCGCGATCAATCAGGCTGACATCTTTTTTACCATCCAGCACCCTGATGCCAACACGTCGTGCGACATCCATAAAGTAGTGAAACATGCGCCGCTTCAACGGGTTCGCGTCTTCAATCCTGATCATCACCTGTGTGAGAATATTTTCATAAACGCGCGGCGGGGCGAAATAATATGTCGGGCCGATTTCGCACAAGCACTCCATCACGGTATCGGTCGATTCCGGACAATTGAGACACAGGCCCGTGACATACGCCTGCGCATACGAATACAGAAAATCCCCCACCCAGGCCATCGGCAGATAGCACAACAAGTCATCGTGCTCGGTGATGCCATCAAACTCCACCAGCACGTTGGCGGTATGTATCAGCGCGGCATGGGTATGCGATACGCCTTTGGGTTTGCCTGTGGTGCCGGAGGTATAGAGCATCACGGCGATGTCGTCCGGTTTGCCCAAGGCTATCTGGTCACGAAAATAGGTTGGATGTTTGGCGTTGAATTCGCGGCCCAGCGCCGTCAATTTGGCGTATTCCATCAGCGCCGGTTGCACATAGTTGCGCATGCCGCGCGGATCGTCGTATATCACGTGCGCAAGCGTTGCGCACTGCGGCATCACCGCGAGCAGCTTGTCCACTTGCTCCTGATCTTCGACAACGGCAAATCGCACATCGGCATCTTGCAGGACATACACCATCTCCTGCGCCACGGCGTCCTGATACAGCGGCACCGGTACGCCGCCAAGACATTGCGCCGCCATCATTGCCCAATACAAACGCGGGCGATTGTCACCAATGACGGCAAGGTTGTCGCCACGCTTGAAACCAAGTGCTGCCAGCCCACCCGCGAGCGCCTCGACCTCATCGCGCATTTGCGACCATGACGTGGTCTGCCAGATGCCGAGATCTTTTTCGCGAACCGCAGGCCGATTGCCGCGCTCCGCGGCGTGCTTCTGCAGCAAGCGCGGAAACGTAGTGATTTCACCGATGGTGGCTGACACGGTCAACTGCATTCCTCCTTCGCGCTGGTCGATGCCAATTTGCTGACATCGCCACGGAACGTATTGTTTGTGTTTGAACGACTGACGCTTTACGACAAGAGCTGCACGCAATAAAGACTGACATTGGCCTATGCAAACCACACCATTGCCTGCATGCAGTGTAGGCAGTATCGGCGTGTATAGTTGTCTCCGCAACGACAATTGGCATATTGCAGCGCACCATGCATCGGTCAACGTGCATCATGGATTCACACCACACGACATTACCCG
This sequence comes from Betaproteobacteria bacterium, assembly GCA_043756275.1. Classification (GTDB taxonomy): domain Bacteria; phylum Pseudomonadota; class Gammaproteobacteria; order Burkholderiales; family Usitatibacteraceae; genus UKL13-2. Next base: position 2,041 of record JAYURJ010000256.1, read on the forward strand.
ACTTTCTTGCGACTTGTCGCTGGGCGCAATCGCTTTCAGCCGATGAATTGCAGCGCGTTGCGGGCGAAATCATTGAGAAACGTGTGCCCAACGGCGGCTATGTTTGTCGTAAAGGCGAAGCGGTGGCGAACTGGATCGGCGTGATCGACGGCCTCGTGAAAATGAGTAATTTGTCGCCCGAGGGCAAGCTCACCACGCTCACTGGTGTGCCCGCAGGCGGCTGGTTTGGCGAAGGCTCATTGCTTAAGGACGAACCGCGCCGCTACGACATCATGGCGCTGCGCGAAAGCCGTATCGCTTATCTTCCACGCACGACATTCAATCGATTGCTCAATACCAATCTCGGCTTTAACCGCTTCCTGCTGGTGCAGCTCAATGAGCGCCTCGGCCAGTTCATCGCGTCGATGGAAAACGAGCGATTGCTCGAACCTGACGCGCGGGTAGCGCGCTCACTCGGCGCATTGTTCAATCCTGTACTCTATCCGGGCATCGGTCGGCAAATTCAGATTTCGCAGGAAGAAATAGGCTTCCTCGCAGGCGTGTCCCGACAACGAGTTAATCAGGCGCTGCAGGTGCTGGAAAAAGCCGGCATGTTGCGCGTCGAATATGGCGGCGTGACGGTGATCGATTTGCCGGGCTTGCAGGGGTTTGGGGCTTGATAGCCGTTCGTACTCTATAGAATGGGAACTTCTAAAAACTCTGTCATACCGGCGAAGGCCGGTATCCAAGTTTTTTTAAGTAATTCCGTTTCTCGATCATTAGTTTAATAAGCTGATAGCGAACATATCAACATTCGTCGTCCCCGCGAAGGCGGGGATCCAGTGACTTTAAGGCGAACG
>JAYURJ010000257.1:0-8007 GCA_043756275.1 Betaproteobacteria bacterium
AGTACTAATTGGGATTCGTGAGCGTCGAGCAGCATGGGTGGCATGGTAGCCCAACACGCGCCAGCCCCTGCGGCCCTGGTGTAAGCTGACCAGCCCTACCCAACCCAACCTTGACAGGCACCGCCAATGAGCACCCCGCATACGCACGACGACACCCACCCCGCTCACGGCCACGGCCACGAGCATGCGCACGATCCGGCCGACCCACCCTGGAAACACGACGGCGTACGGGTCGTCGGTGCCAACCAGCTCGATGGGAACACGGCGCAGACACCCGGCATGGATCGCAAGGCGGCGATCAATTTTGCCCGCGCCGGCGCGCAGAAGCTATGGGCCGGCACGGTCGCCATCCATCCCAATGCCAAGACTGGCGCACATCATCACGGCGCACTCGAGAGCGTCATCTATGTCGTGCGCGGCCGCGCCCGCATGCGCTGGGGCGACCGGCTCGAGTTTGTCGCCGAGGCGGGGCCTGGCGATTTCATCTACGTGCCGCCGTATGTGCCGCACCAGGAAATCAATGCCAACGAAAACGAAGCGCTCGAATGCGTGTTGCTACGAAGCGGCCAAGAGCCGGTGGTCGTTAACCTCGATATCCCGGTGGTGGAAACCCCGGAAGCGGTTTATTGGGTGGACAACATTCATCCGCATCCGTGAAGCGTTAAAAAATGCCGGCCTCGCCACCCCCCACGGGTCATTAGGCCGCAGGAATGCGCAGCATTTGCCCCGGATAAATCTTATCCGGATCCGACAGCATCGGTTTGTTTGCCTCGAAAATTTTCATGTATGCATTGGCGTCGCCGTACTCTTCCTTGGCGATCTTGGAGAGCGTATCGCCCGACTTGACAGCACGGAATTTCGACGCGGATCCCGATCCCGCCGCGACTGTCATAAGGTCTTCAACCTTGGCAACGCCGCTCACATTACCGCAGCAGAGCACGATCTTTTCCCTCGTCGCCTGATCCACCGCAACCCCGCTTACCGTTGCCGTCTCGGTGTCAGCGTCGTACTTCACGGATAGCCCGGCGGCGGTGAGATTCTGCGAGGCGACGTATTTTTCGATCGCGTCACCTGCCGTGGCGTTTAGGGCAGCCAGATCAGGTTGCGTGGGTGCTGTGGTAGCTGCTGGAGCGCGTTTGAACAATTTCTCGCCTGCTTCTTTGATAAAACTGATGAGACTCATGGTTTCCTCTTTGTGGTTGAGCGCGTGCTGCGACGCATCGCGCGGATTTGATGATCTCTGAATTAGGGAACCTGCGATCAAGTCCTTCGACAGGCTCAGGACGAACGGTAAGTTATAGATTCCGTTCGTGGTGAGCTTGTCGAACCACACTCAAAATAGACTTAATCAGAGCTTCCCTAGATTGGCTCACGACGGCTGCGAAATTTCTGCGAGTGCTTCTCCGGCGACGGCGACATCAGAAACTTCGACGGCAAAATCGCCCAACGCGACGATGCCGACGAGTCGTTTTTCGGTATTCACAATGGGCAGACGCCGAATCTGGTGCTCGCTCATGCGCGCTGCGGCTTCGGCAACGGAGTCATCCTCAAAGGCCCAAATGACGCCGTCTGACATGACATCCCGTACTTTGGTGCTGCCATCCTTGCCCTCAGCGACGGCACGAATCACGATGTCGCGATCAGAGATCGCGCCGATCATGCGGTCACCTTCGCCCACGGGCAACATGCCAAAGTCGCCATTGAGCATTTGCTGTGCGGCTTCTCTGATCGAGCTGTCGGGGCCAATAACCTGGACATCCCGGCTCATTACATTCTTGATTGTTTGCATATCATTTTCCTTTCAGAACATTAATAAAAACATCCGTTACGATCGATCACGAAGTTCCGTCACACCTGATTTCGTCGCGCAGTGATCACAGCAAAACATGCGATCTCCGCTTTCCAATCCATGGCCAATGATCCGCACCCCACAGTGCGCGCACGAGGGTGCCAGTTTGTGAATTGCGCATTCAAAGCTGTCGAACGTATACGTCTTACCTGCCGTCGTTAACTGGAATGCCTTGTCGTATTCGTTGCCGCAACCATCACATTTGCCCATTGGCATCTCCATTGATTGTCCGATACTGGTTGAATCGACTGCCGCCGAAACCCGTGTATCGGTTGCAATAGCGCGATGGTGCGCGTGTCCGGGCAATCCGTCTGTGCGACACCGAACATTAATTTTGGCGGTCGTGATGCGCCACATTGCCAAACACTAATATCGGCGCGGTATTCAAGAAATAAAATGCCGGAAAGCCGCACCAGTGCTTGAGTTTCTCAATTCATGTCGAGCGCTTCTGCGGCGTTGTAGTTGGCTGCGTTGTGGGCATTGTTTTCCACTTCGGCATATTCAAGATAAGCATAAGCGCCGAGTGGATAGTCGCGCGCGCTGCGGTATTTGCCATCATCGCGATCCTGATCTTCTGGCGACTGTTCTCGCGCGCTGGGTACTGTGAAGTTTTTTGGCGAGGGTTTTTTCAGTAAAGAGTGATTGTTGATGATGTACATTTGTTTCCCCATGAAGGGCAGATACGAAGGTGTATCCATTGATGATCATGGTGTCGTCGCAATTAAACTGCGATCAGCCAATCCCCGCTTGTGCGGTAGGTTTTCTCCTACGTCTGCACCGAATCCCCACGGCGATTGACACCACCGCCCTGACAAGTGCTAAAGTCCAACAATTGTTAATAGCGCATCAGCAAGCTGCTGCGCCATAAGAAACCGCCTGGGGAGGCCGCAATGCAGCGCATGCGATTTGCCGGATTGTTTTTGCTGCTCATCGCGTTTGGCATCCCCGCGCTCGCGCAAGACACACCCGACGCGGCAACCGCTCAAGCCGCCCGCGCAGAGGATCGAATCTCGCCGGCGAAACATCGCGATTTTCGCTTGCAGCTTTATCCCGACAGTGAGCGCGAAGCCAGGAAGGCCGGCACGGTCGATGTGGCGATGATCGTCAGTGCGGATGGCCGATTGGTCGAAATAAAATCGACGACCTCTGAACCCAAAAACGCAGTGCTTGAACAAGTAACGCAGGAAGCTGTCACGAAATGGCTCTTCGCCCCAGGCCTGAAGCGCTGCGTACCCGTTCAGGCAGAAGCGACCTACCGCGTTTATTTCGAGTTCACGCACGGTTCCGATCATGTGCGGGCAGTGCCGCTACATACAAAATCGCAAATCCCCAATCCGGACCGCGAAATGGTCGCGCCAAACAAAAATGAATTGCTCCGCACAATCAAATATCCGGCGGATGCGCGCCGCGCCGGGGCGCAAGGCAGTGTGTACCTCATGCTCAGAGTCAATCCAACAAATGGTGTGATTGATAGCATTGATGTCGCCAGCGCTGATTCCACCAAGGCCGAATTCGAGCGCAGCTTTATAGATACCGCTACCGAAGTCGCGCGGAAATTCAAGTTCACGCCAAAGCCTGAGTTGAAGACAATGCGCGGGATTTGTGTGCCGTTTGTTTTTGCGTTGTTTTGAGGGGTGAGTGGTGCGGGCGTAGTGTTGAAGAATAAACTAGTGTGGCTGGGTCACCGCATATTGGCGACGTTGGCCACTTCGATTCGCGAATTGAACTGAGTGGTTAGCTTGTCAGGAGGAGTTCAAATGAAGCTAGTACGAGCACGAGTTACGAATTACCGTTCAGTTGAAAATAGTGAAGAATTCGAAATTGGCGACCTTACCTGTCTGGTGGGGAAGAACGAGGCTGGGAAGACAGCGCTTTTGACGGCGCTCCGGGGTTTGGCGCCTACGCATACGTTTGTATATGACAAGATTCGAGACTACCCACGACGATTCGCCTCAAAGTATGACGAGAGACACCCGGATGGGTATGCTGAAGTGCTCCATACTTGGTGGGATCTAAGTGACGAAGACGTAGTCGCCGTGGAGAAAGTGTTTGGAAAAGGTGCGATGTCGGGAAGGGTGGCAGAAGTAAGTTGTGGCTTCGGGGCAAAAACCAACTTTTGGGATGGGCTGCAAGTCGAGGAGCAAAAGTGCCTTAACGAACTAGTCTCAGCACATGCTCTTGATGCGCCTGAACGAAATATTCTCAACGGAATAACAGACGGGGGAAAAGCGCTTGCAGCGCTCACCGCCGCTACGCAGAGAACATCTAAACAAGAGGCTCTTTTGACGGCCCTTAAAGTAAATAGAGAAGGGCGATTTACTCTCGGCGTGATCGACTTACTCAAAAAGCGCATGCCAAAGTTCTTCTACACATCGCACTTCGAGCGAATGTCCGGAGAGATTGCTCTAACAGAACTTAAGAAGCAGATAGCAGCGGATGACGTGGGGCCAGGCGACCAGATATTTCTTGATTTTCTCGCCTATGCGGGTACGTCGATTGATGAGCTTGAGGCTTCTGGAAAGCGGGAAGAGCTTAAATCTCTGTGCGAAGCAGCCGGAAATGACATTACTGAAGAAATCTTCCAGTTCTGGAGTCAGAACGACTCCCTTGAAGTAAAAATCGACTTTGACGAAGCGAAGGCTGGGGATAAAGCTCCTTTTAATACCGGCACTATCGCCCAGATTAGGATCAGAAACTCGAACCACAAGGCTACCCTTCCTCTTTCCGAGCGAAGCGCGGGTTTCGTTTGGTTTTTTTCGTTCCTTGCGCAGTTTAGGCAACTCAATAAAACGGCTGGCAACGCTGTTGTGCTTCTCGATGAGCCTAGCTTAACTCTACACGGTCGCGCACAAGGCGACCTTCTCCGCTACATGATGGAGAGGTTGATCCCCACCCATCAGGTTATTTTTTCTACTCATTCGCCATTTATGGTGCCCGCAGGACGACTTGCTGACGTGCGCATCGTAGAAGACGTAATTGAAAATGATAAAGGCAGGAAAATTGTGAAAGGTACTAAAGTTCGTGCCGACGTTTTGCGCGTTGACCGCGACACGTTGTTTCCATTGCAAGGGGCCTTGGGGTACGAGATTACCCAGTCATTGTTTATTGGAAAGAATACCTTGCTTGTGGAAGGGGCTTCCGACATCGTTTATCTTCAGGCGGTGTCAGCAGCTTTACGAAAACGCGGCCGGGTCGGTGTGTCGTCTGAGTGGACCCTCTGTCCATCTGGTGGCATGGATAAGATTGCGCCCTTCGTCAATCTATTTTCCAGCAATGATTTGAATGTCGCCGTTTTGTCCGATGTCGCGAAGGGGGACATTGGTAAGATTCAGCGGCTTAGGGAGTCGCAGATTCTGAAGGCTGGAAAGTTTTATACAGTTGCGGATTTTTTGTCCCAAGCCGAAGCGGACATTGAAGACTTATTTGACCGCAGACTGTATGTGAAACTTTTGAACGCTACGTACGGCCTGACGGGCACGGTCGAAATCAACGTTGCAAAGCTTGATGCAGCCGATCCCAGCGTTAGGCAAGTCAAGAAAGCAGAAACTCTTTTCAGACTACTCCCGCCTTCCGTAAAGGAGTTCAATCATTACGAGTCGGCAGATTGGCTTTTGCGAAACCCGACATTCTTAGATGGGGCAGAAGAAGAGATTGAATTCACACTCGAAAGGTTCGAGCAAGTAGCGAAGATGTTCAATACGTTGTTGTAGGTAAGCCGTAAGCGAAACGCGGGCGGCGTCATTCGTTTCGAACAAATCACGTTGACGCCTTTGATTGATTAATCTGAGAATACAAGACATAAGAAAATGAAATCACAACGACTCATGTTGACAATTGGCGCAGATTTGCACAGTGACTTTCTACAGCCATTATCAAATTTGGTGCATTTTTCTGCAACTAAGAGCGCGAGACGTACATTAAAGGCATTGCGTGAAATGGGTCATCTTCATGCGAACGCAATAGAACTGACCTCCGCGCCGACGCTAAGCCTGAATGACTCTAACCTTAGACATTCGTTGACTGCTGACAATGGCCAAACTTCTGTTCCCGTGCAACCAGATCGAACTCGGTTTATAGTCAGTACGGCTGGATTTCAGCACGAAGGTGCACCCAGTGTTAACAAGAAGGAGTTTGTTCTTGATTTGCGAATTGCAGACTGTATCGAGTCGTGGGGGTCGCCTCGGCTCCCAAACTCCCTTGCATGCGTCACGCTAAAAGCTGAGTGTGTCGAGCGCGTACTCAGAGATGTATTGCTAGATATGGCAATCGCAAACAGCCCAATTTATGCCAAGTGTATTGGGAATGCGGTAGAAATCGCGGGAAGTTGGAAGGCGTTTTATGCGAGCAAAGCAAAATTTGCACGGAAGCATTCCAATTCCAGTATTAGGTTGGACGATGCCACCTATTTTCCATTCGGTTCGTTTTTCGTACAAATGGACAATAGCGCTTATGCGCATGCAATTGATGGAATTCGCATCCTTCAGGTTTGGGATGATTTTCTACTATCGGTGTATCCAGATGCGATTCCCAGGCGAGAAATTGCTTTTAGGCCCGTCTTCACGGCTGCAAAAGTTGGGGGACAACTTCGGCCGTCGCTTGTCAGCGCAGCAGCCAATCTAGAAATGAATTCATATGTCTTCGTTAAGGGGCGCATGAAGCCAAGCAAAGAACGGCGCATTTCAATCGTTGGAGAAGGGAGCAAGCTGAAAGCCAAGGAATTTGTGCATGGCAATCCAAATTCGTGGGCATCGTGGCACACCATTGTCCCAGCGGCCAAATTTGCGAAATCAAAAATTCTACTCAGTGCGAGTGCGGAGAACGTGATTTGGGCGCTTCGTTTTCTCGTTGGTAAAGCGGAGGCGTGATGAAAAAATGGGTTGCGTTTCTTGATCTACTCGGCACCAAGGAAAGTTCAAAACTCTCAACAGAGCAATATGGATTTGCGTTGACCGCATTTCACGATAGTTTTGTTAAGAAGTCGTCGTTACTGTCGAAGAATTCGCACGCATATTTTTTTAGTGATTGCGCCTATGTAGAGATTGGCGGAACAGTCAACGATAAAATGCAATTTCTAAAATTTATAAACTCTGCGCGAGATCATTGTTTTTCAAGGGGTTACTTTTTCAAGGCGGGAGTTGTGCCGGGTGAATTGAAAGCGGGCGACATGTCTGTGCATAACTTGCCTAACGTGCGGGGACATAGTTTCAATAGTCCCGCAATTATTGACGCTTATGGACTTCAAGAGAAGTTCAAAGGCATAGGCATATGCTTCGCCGAGAAATGTGTGGCGGAGTTGAGCGAGGAGACAGGTGGTGATTTAGGTCATTTTCGTTTTGTGCGCTCTTGGTATCTTCCGAATGATCGCAACACTAATCCAGTCGCGTATATCGATCTAGTTTTGTCTCCGACATTTGTAGGCGCGAGCACTGCAGACTCGCAAGGCGAGTATGGACCGTCGGAAGAAGTCCTGAGAATTTCTCACAGTTTCATGAAAGCCAAGACGAAGGCGGCGCGATATGGTTGCTATTACATTCCATTGTTTTCGCTTCTGCTTTCGTGCGCTGACTATTCAAAAGTTCGGGTTAGTTCCAAGGGTAAATTTTCAAGTGTCCCCACGGTTTTTGGATTTCTGGTATTGAAGGGTTTTATAACCAAACAGAAAAGTGTGCCGGGTTTTGATTGGCTGTTGTTGAAGGCATTTGACTGCCTTTTGAATGGAGTGGGCTCAGCAAAAAATGGAAGCGAGAGTATGGAAAACGCCATCGCTGAATTTGCCAAAATAATAATTTCTTCAAAGGCCACGTTGGGATCGCTTTCGAGCGCCCCAGAGTTTGTTGTCAGTTTAGAGAATAGAGAATTGCTAATTTCAAAAATTGCCGACTTGGGTACTAAGTAGCGCAGGCGCGAAATCGAAAAATACCTGATCTTCATGCTAGTGCCCATGTTAAACATTGCACTTAACTTCTTCGTACATAAGGAATAATAGGGGACGTACCCAATGCTGTTCACTTAATACCCGTTCGCCCTGAGTGAGTGAAGTCTGATTTGGAAATTAAAGGAAATTAAAGGGGTCAGCGTCTGAGGTTTCCCCACGAATCATACCCGTGCCACCGCACAGCCTGTGGCCACTGCCGCCTGTTGTCGCAGGGCATAAATGT
>JAYURJ010000258.1:0-2862 GCA_043756275.1 Betaproteobacteria bacterium
TGAGTTGTTCATTACGGAATCTCAGACCGGCACGATTCTTAAAGTGACGATGCCCTTGTATTGAAACACAAGCACTGGCGAGGCTCGCAGGCAGAAAATGCTCCGAGAATTCAGCCAATGCTAGATATACAAAAATGGTTGTCATTTCGAACCCGGCTTCATCGGGTGAGAAATCTGCTGTTTCTCGACGAAAAAGCACAAGCAGATTTCTCCCATTGGTCGAAATAACAGTGATTTTTTTCAAGGCCTCACCACAAATTGTCCCTGACCACAAAGCAGCCATGACCGAAAAACCCACTCTCCCCGAAGGCGCATTCGATAACTTCCGTAACGAAATGAGCTACGGGGATTATCTTGGGCTTGATCTTCTGCTGACCGCGCAAAAACCGCGCTCCGCTGAGCATAATGAATTACTCTTCATCATCCAGCATCAAACCACCGAGCTATGGATGAAACTGATGCTGCACGAATTGCTCGCTGCGCGCGAACAAATCCGTTCAGGCGATCTTCCACCCGCATTTAAAATGCTCGCACGCGTTTCGCGCATCATGAACAACTTGATTCAGGCGTGGGATATTCTCGCCACGCTCACGCCGACCGAATATTCATCGTTCCGCGACAGCCTCGGAAAATCCTCCGGCTTCCAATCGCATCAATATCGCGCACTGGAATTCATGTTCGGCAACAAGAATGCCGCGCTGTTGAAACCGTTTGAACATCGTAGCGAAATTCACGCGATGCTTTTCAATTTGCTCAATTCACCTTCGCTGTACGACGAGGCGAACCGGCTGCTGGCCAGGCGCGGATTTGTTCTTGATGCTGCGGCGACTGATCGCGATTGGTCGCTCGCCTATGTGGAAAATGCATCGACCATGGCCGCATGGCGCGAGGTTTACGCGAACCCAAAACAGCACTGGGATTTATACGAGCTCGCTGAAAAGCTGGTGGACCTTGAAGATTATTTTCGACAGTGGCGGCATCGGCATGTGACGACAGTGCAGCGCGTGATCGGGTTTAAGCGTGGTACGGGTGGCACTGCGGGTGTTGGGTATTTGCGGGCGATGCTGGAGGTGCGGTTGTTTCCGGAGCTTTGGGATTTGCGGACTGAGCTTTAGATGTGCCTCATCGCATTCGCATGGAACGCGCACCCTGAATACAGATTAGTCGTTGCCGCCAATCGCGACGAATGGCACGACCGCCCCGCTGCTCCTGCCGCGTGGTGGAATGATCGTCCGCAAATCCTCGCCGGTCGTGATCTGAAGGCGGGCGGCACCTGGATGGGTGTGACGCGCAGTGGTCGATTCGCCGCAGTCACTAATTTTCGCGATCCGGGTGACAGGAAATCGACGGCGCGTTCACGCGGTGAACTGGTGACGGCATTTCTTCTTGGCGATGAAACACCAGCGGCCTTTTTAACGGCGACTAAAAAGGTCGCGCTTGATTACAACGGCTTCAATCTCATTGTGGGCGATGGAACTTCACTCGCGTATTTCGGGAGCAGTGAGGGCGCAATTGAAATTCTGGAACCCGGTGTTTACGCGCTGAGCAACCATACACTCAATGAGCCTTGGCCGAAAGTGACGATGGCAAAGTCAGCTCTGGGCGCGGCTCTTCAGGCACAAATGTCTGAAGATGCCCGCCAAATGGTGATCTTCGATATATTGTCGGATGACACCGTAGCACCTGACGATGCGTTGCCAAATACTGGTGTGGGTATCGAATGGGAGCGTGTGTTGTCGTCGGCGTTGATCGTTACGGAGAAATATGGCACGCGCGCGTCAACGATTTTGTCGGTGGCCAATAGTGGCGGCGTATCGTTTGAGGAGCGCACGCGCGCGAACGATGGCTCCGTCAGCTCTGTCGCAGAATTCCATTTCGAGGCGCGTCCCAACTGACGGGCTCCTCCCTTTTCTAAAGGGAGGGTGGGAGGGATTTTCGGTGGTGGCGTTTTGGAAGAAACGTGCATTATTCGCGACCTTAAAATCCCCCTCGATCCCCCTTTAGAAAGGGGGAAGACCCTCTTGTCCACTATTTTGATCGCATCTGACCCGACCCCACCGCCGCACGCCCCAAGCGATCATTGACCGCTTCCCACGCAGCCGTCATCGGCGGCGCTTCAACGAGAATCACCGTCGTCTGCGCGGCATCGAGTGTGCGCAGGTGTGCGTACATATCGCGGGCAAACGCAACCGGATCGCGATCGGCCGTGATCCATACTAGTGGCCGCACTTTTTTCACGCCGATGCCGGGCGGCGATGGCGCTGCGCCATACGGTGCTGCGAAAGCGAGTACGGCAACACGTTTGCCCTCATTAAGACGTTGGTCAACTTCGTCCTGAAGGGGTTTCCGCTTCAGTAATTTCAGCGGCGTCATCGGTGCATAGTGCGCAGCGAGGCTGCCGGAAACGCGCGGCGCATCGGTGGACGGCGAGGTTGACTTGGGCGCGTCATCAACATTGAGCGGCATCTCGCCAATGACTTTTGCGATCATCTCCGGCGTGATGGCGCCAGGCCGCAGCAGCACCGGATGTTTCAGCGATCGCATGCGCGAGAGATCCAGTATTGTCGATTCGATGCCGACTTCGCATGGGCCGCCGTCGAGAATCAGCAATTCACTGCCGAATTCGCTGCGAACATGTTCAGCAGTGGTCGGCGAGACATGACCGAATTTATTGGCCGAAGGTGCTGCGATAACGCCGCTTCCAGCTAAAGCAAATTCAACAAGTAGTTGTTGCGCCAGCGGATGTGCGGGACAACGCAGGCCAACCGTTTCCTGTCCGCCGGTAACGGCTTTTGGAATGCGCGCAGATTTTTTTAAAATCAGCGTGAGAGGCCCCGGCCAAAATGCGTCGGTGAGTTTTTT
>JAYURJ010000259.1:0-7941 GCA_043756275.1 Betaproteobacteria bacterium
ATCTTCATCAGCGGGCTGACTTGATGCGAAACCGATACTTGCCTGAACCCAGTCAGACGCGCCAATTCAGCCACAAGCACTTCGTGCTCCCGATAGCGGTAACCATGCATGAGCACGATGGCAATTGCGCGAAAGCCCTTATTCCATGCGGCTTCCAGAGCAACCTTAGTGGCGGACTCATTGAGTGCCGTCACTATTTCACCGTGCGCACCGATCCTTTCTTCAACTTCCACAACATCCGAGTAAAGCAATTCAGGCAGTTTGATATGCCGATCAAAAATTCGCGGCCGATTCTGATAGCCGATGCGCAACTGATCGCGAAAGCCCTTTGTAATAAAAAGTACCGTCGGCTCACCTTTGCGCTCCAGCAGCGCGTTGGTGGCGACAGTCGTGCCCATTTTCACCGCTTCGATTTGTTCGACCGGGATGGGCGCATTCTTCGGCAATGCGAGTAGATGGCGAATTCCCGCGACCGCCGCATCACGATACTGCTCAGGGTTTTCTGAAAGCAGCTTGTGGGTCAGCAAAGAACCGTCAGGCTGTTTGGCGACAATGTCGGTAAACGTGCCGCCGCGGTCCACCCAAAATTGCCAGCGGCCAGAATTTTTAACGGGTGCGTTATTTATGGTCATGGAGACTTGATTAGTGCTGCGAGACCGGTAATCATAGCAAGTCAACCAAGGGGAGAAATCATGAAACACATCATTTCGCTGCTGGCCATCGTCGGCGCGTGCACTACATGCATTGCATCTGCTCAGACAAAGTGGGATATGCCGACTGGTTATGCGCCGGGCAATTTTCATACTGAAAACGTCCGCCAGTTCGCAGCCGACATCGACAAGGCAACGGTCGGGAAGCTGAAGATCACCGTGCACGATGCCGGTTCGCTGTTCAAGCAAAACGAAATCAAGCGCGCGGTGCAATCCGGCCAGGCGCAGATTGGTGAGTTCCTGTTGCCTGCGCTGGCGAACGAAGATGCGATGTACGGTATCGACTCTGTTCCCTTTTTGGCTGACAGTTATGTCGATGCAGTAAAGCTATGGAAAGTTTCACGCAGCGCGATTGAGCAGCGCATGGGTAAGCAGGGTTTAAAAGTTTTGTACGGTGTCGCGTGGCCACCGCAGGGGGTGTATTCCAAAAAGGCATTGAATAGTGCCGCTGATCTCAAGGGCGTGAAATGGCGTGCCTACAGCCCGCAGACTAATCGTATTGGCGAATTGCTTGGTGCGCAACCTGCCACGATTCAAGCGTCCGAACTGGCGCAGGCGCTCTCAACAGGCGTGGTTGAAGCGCACATGACATCGGGCGCGACGGGTGTCGACATCAAGGTATGGGACTCAATGGGCAAAGGTGCTTACTATTACGACGCACAAGCATGGTTACCGAAAAATCTGGTGGTGGTGAATCAGAAGGCATTCGATGCACTGGACAAAGTTACGCAGGGCGCTGTGATGAATGCAGCGGCAGAGGCGGAAACCCGCGGCTGGAAAGCGTCAGAAGCGAAGAACAAGGAAACGCTCGATACCATGACCAGGAATGGCATGAACGTGGTGCCGCCCAGTGCTGCGCTGAAGGCGGATTTGAGAAAGATTGGCGTAACGATGCTGGCGGAGTGGGAGAAGAATGCCGGAACAGATGCCAAGGCGGTGCTGGATGCTTACCGGAAATAATTGCGTTTGACAGTATTCGTAGCCGTACCGCCGGAGATGCGCATGCGTAAATCGCTGGAAATCCTCTACCTCGCATCAGGTTATCTCGCCGCCCTGTTCATGATCGGCACTTTGCTCATGGTGCTGGCGAGCGTATTGGGCCGCATGATGCATTTCAATTTGCGCGGCTCGGACGCCTATGCGGGCTACTGCATGGCTGCTGCCGGATTTCTGGCGCTGGCGCATACGCTAAAGCGCGGCGAACATATTCGCGTCACGCTCATTCTTGAACGATTAGGGATAATCGGGCGTCATCGACTCGAACTTGTTGCGCATGCAATTGCTTTGTTTTTTTCCGGCATGTTTGCGTTTTTTGCAGCGCGACTCGTTTACCAGTCCTACCTGTTCAACGATATTTCGCAGGGTAATGATGCCACACCGTTGTGGATACCACAGATCGCGATGGCGGTCGGCGCTGCGGTTTTGTTCATCGCCATACTGGACGAATTTGTATTGCTGGTCTCGGGACGCAAGCTTGGGCCGGCCGATTCAGGCGAGTTCAAGGCGATGGAGTAACGTCTTGGACTTGCTGATCACTGCACTGTTGATTGCGTTGCTATTTATCCTGCTCGGTGCCGGGGTCTGGATCGGCATCGGATTGTTGGGTGTAGCGTGGATCGCGATGGAGCTGTTCACGACCCGCCCGGTGGGTGATGCGATGGCGGTCACGATTTGGGGCTCGGCATCATCGTGGACGTTAACCGCGCTGCCGCTGTTTATCTGGATGGGCGAAATTCTGTTCCGCACCAAGTTGTCGGAAGACATGTTCAAGGGCTTGGCGCCGTGGGTATCAAAAATTCCGGGCCGCTTGCTGCATACAAATATCATCGGTTGCACGATATTTGCAGCGGTGTCGGGATCGAGTGCGGCCACCTGTGCCACCATCGGCAAGATGACGTTGCCGGAATTGAAAAAGCGCGGCTACCCCGACGACATCACCATCGGCTCACTCGCGGGCGCGGGAACGTTGGGATTGCTGATTCCACCCTCTATCATCATGATTGTTTACGGCGTGGCATCAGACACATCCATCACAAAACTGTTTATCGCTGGCGTATTTCCGGGCCTGATGCTGGCGACGTTGTTCATGGGCTACGTGATCATCTGGTCAATACTGAATCCAGAAAAAATTCCGCTGCCTGACACCGATCTGAGTTTTACGCAAAAGCTGTATGAATCACGTCATCTGATTCCTGTGGTGCTGCTGATCGCCCTCGTACTCGGCTCAATCTACGTCGGCATCGCCACTGCCACCGAAGCTGCAGCGCTCGGCGTGATCGGCGCGCTGGCGTTATCCGCCGTACAGGGTTCGATGAACTGGCGAACATTCAATGAAAGTCTGATGGGGGCAACGCGGCTCTACTGCATGATTGCACTGATCCTTGCCGGCGCCGCATTCCTGACATTGGCAATGGGTTACATTGGCTTGCCGCGCCACCTCGCCGAATGGATAGGCGGGCTTGGCCTGTCACCGTTCTGGCTGCTATTTGGCCTGATGGTTTTTTACATCGTGCTCGGCTGCTTTCTTGATGGCATTTCGATGGTCGTACTCACGATGGGCGTGATATTGCCGACCATCCAGAAAGCCGGAATCGATCCGATCTGGTTCGGCATCTTCATTGTGCTGGTGGTGGAGATGGCACAGATCACGCCACCGGTCGGCTTTAATCTTTTTGTCCTGCAGGGCATGACCAAACGCGAAATTACTTACATCGCCCGTGTCGCGATGCCATTCTTCTGGCTCATGGTGCTGGCGGTACTGCTGATATATTTTTTCCCTGGCATCGTTACGTGGTTACCGAGCCATATGTAAGGGGACCTCTGATAAAGTCGCTTTCGATAGGATTGTGTTGAGATTGGGGCATATGCAAGGCGTGCGACGAAGGTGCGTTGCTTGAGCTACCGCACGAGGAGTGCAACGCAGCAGATGCCCCAATATCGACGCAAGCGTATCGGAATGGACTTTATCAGAGGTTCCCATAGCTTGTGTCGCATAATGACAGCCTCTTTTTGATTTCCGGCACGCCATGTTCAACGCCCCACTCTCCCTCACCACTGAAACCGCCTTCGAGCTACCGAGCTATCTGCACGAATCGGGTGCGCATAATCCATGGGTCGTCGCCAATTTGCACGGCAAAGATATTCACAGTTTTCTCGAAGGGCCGTGCTTCGATGCATTCGGCAATCTGTGGGTCACCGACATTCCGTTTGGCCGCATCTTCCGTATCACGCCGACCGGTGAGTGGGACCTAATCATCAAGTACGACGGCTGGCCCAATGGACTCAAATTTCATCCTGATGGCCGCCTCATCATCGCTGATTACCGGCATGGCCTGCTGGCGATGGATACCGATTCGCGGCACATTTCACCGCTCGTGACGCATTACATTTCACAGCGCTTTCAGGGTGTGAATGACCTCACCTTTGCGAAAAATGGCGATCTCTATTTCACCGATCAGGGGCAGAGCGGGCTGCATGATGCTTCCGGATGTGTCTATCGTTTGAAAGCCGACGGCACGCTGCAGCAACTGCTGAACAATGTACCCAGCCCCAATGGACTGGTGCTGAGTCCTGACGAGAATTTCCTGTTCGTTGCCGTGACGCGTGACAACGCCATCTGGCGCGTGCCCTTGGTGGAAGGTGGCGTGTCGAAAGTCGGCAAGTTCATTCAGCTTTCTGGCGGCACTGGGCCAGATGGGATCACTGGTGACGATGACGGCAATCTTTACGTCGCCCATCATGGCCTCGGTTGTCTGTGGCAATTCGACAAACGTGGTGAGCCAAAGTATCGCGTTGATTCCTCACGCGGTGATTGGACGACGAATGTGGTCATCAATCCGGAGCGACCGAATGAGTTGTTCATTACGGAATCTCAGACCGGCACGATTCTCAAGGCGACGATGCCGCTGTATTGAAACACTAGCACTGGCGGGGCTCGTGGCATGATAATGGCCTGAAGACCCCACCAATGCTTGATCTACGAATTTAAATTCACGCGGCTGATGATAGCGGGATTGCGGCACGTCTGAGCGTCGCGCAATCCCGCTGTCGCGTTCGGTGACGCATCGGTGGTCTTTCGCTAGGGTAGCGCCAGCCCCGACCGCGCCTTCACCGCCGATATATCCGACGCGCTAACTGCGCCAGACGCATTCAAATCGAACTGGAAATTCAGCGCGGTGGTCGTCTGGCCGGAACGTGCTTTCACGCCGCTGATATCCGCAGCGGTAACCGAGCGCGTATTGTTGACGTCACCGACCAGAAATCCAATTGAGGTCGCGACGCTGCCCGTGCCATTCAGACCGCTCAGCGTCACCGTCAGGCGCTTGTTGTCCGTGACATTCGTAAGCGTGACTTCGACATCCCCGCCTACCACGGCGGCAATTGCGGTACCTGCCGAACTCATCAGACTGTCGAGCGCGGTCGCAGCGGTGACGGAGGTGATGGCGCGGTCAAAATGAAATACCAGCGTGTGTCCAGCGCCTATGGTGCGGGGCTCGACGGTGACGGTACCAGTCAGCGGCTGGGTCGCATCTATCGTCAGATTGAACGGCGTTGCGCCGTGTAGCTTCCGCGACACCACGGTGAGGAGATTAAGCATCACCGCAGTCGGATTGGTGACATGTTCAATCACCGTATTGCCGACGCGATAGCTCACGCTGGTAATCGGTGTGGTGGCAACAGAATCGCCCACCGCCAACGACATGCGGTAGCTCGCGGAACTTACGTTGCCGACGCTTGCATTGAGACTGTCGCGGGGAATGGCATAGCTGGTGCTGGTCTGGCCGGCGGCAATCGCGAGCGCGTGGGCCGCGAGGCCCACCACACCGATGGCAAACTTGGTCTGGGTTTTCATGCGCGGCACCCGTTATTTGCCGACAAGGAGGGACTTGATGGCAGCTAGCTCACTTTTCAGTGTTTCCAACTGGTTGCGCTGCTGCGCCAGCTCTTCCGACTGGTGACGAAGATCTGAGACTTGAGTTTCAATCGTGCGTTGCTGCTTCTGGAATTCGTTAAGTAGCATTGTCGGCAGGAATTGATACATCACCGTTTCGATCTGTCCGTCTGCGGAATGCGCGACCAGTCCCGGGAAGTGGTTCGCAACCTCTTCAGCAATGAGGCCGTACTGCAAAGCGCGTCCGTCTGGACTCTGGTCTGATTTGTAATGAAACGTCACCGGGCGCAGGCCCATCAGGCCGCTGCTGGTGGTATCCATGTCGGCGATGTTGTCTTTGAATCGGCGTGAGGAGCTGACCGTACCCAATTGTCCGGCACCGTCGATCATCACTGGTATGGCGTTATTGAAGCCAGTCGTGATGCCGCGAACACCAGCGATGAAGGCGCGGTTTTGCGCCTGTCCGATCCAGGTGGTATTGGACACCGTTGCCACGCCGCCATTACCGATGGCAATGTTGTTGCTGCCGGTAGTGAGGTTTGAACCGGCATTGGCACCGAGGGCGGTGTTGTTATGCGCATTGCTAGCGGCAGTGCCGGTACCAATACCGACGCCAGTCGCGACAAATACGGTCCCCACATTACTGTCGGCAGCACCGATCAGGGTGAAGTCGGTGGTGCCTGTGCTAAGAATTGTGTAGCTTGCGCCGATGGTAAATGCCCCGGCCGTGTCTGTTCTGCCGGCAATGTATAACGCGCCTTTGCCCACCGCAGTGTTGTCATTGCCGAGGACGCTGAAATTGAGTGACAGTGCGCCGTCGGCAGTATTGTTATTGCCGACAGTGTTCAGCAGTAATGCGGTCGCGCCATTGGCGGTGTTGAAGCCCCCCGTTCTGTTGACTGCCAGCGCACTAAGGCCACTCGCAGTGTTGTCGGTGCCTGACGTATTGGCGAACAATGCACTCTCGCCGATAGCAGTGTTGCGAAAGCCGGTGGTGTTGCTGCCCAGCGAATTCCAGCCGTTAGCGGTGTTGGTGTTTCCCGTGGTGTTGTTCTGCAACGCCAACGCGCCTGTTGCGGTGTTCTTGGAGCCAAACGTGTTGCTCTTGAGCGCAGACGAGCCATTGGCGGTGTTCTCATTGCCACCAAAGTTACTGAATAGCGCTTGCAGGCCCGTGGCCGTATTGGAATTGCCGCTGACGTTACGATTGAGTGCATCTACACCGACAGCAGTATTCTGCGCACCGGTGGTATTCGACTCTAATGCAAACGTGCCTACGGCAGTATTGGCCATGCCCGTTGTATTGCTCACCAGCGTAAGTGCACCAGCGGCGGTATTGCTCCCCCCGGTAGTATTACTGATCAACGCCCGAAAGCCAACCGCGGCGTTGTCCGTACCGGTCATCGTGAAGTTGCCACTGGATACACCGACGAATGTATTTTCTGTGCCGAAGTTATGAATGAAGCGGGTGCCGGCTTTGGTGATGTTTCCAATTCCCGGCGCAGAAGCGGCGAGGATAATGTTGCCGGTGAGATCAAGCTGCGATCCGGACAACGCGCTGCCCGGCTCTAGGCTGGTGGCGCGAAACGCGTATGCAGTTGATGACATTGCGACGCGCGGCGAGAGTATTTCTCCACCCGCGGTCACTTCGAGAAAGTACGGCGCATTGAACGGGAGAGCACCCAAGGCAGCGCCAGACAGCAACGTACCGGTGCCCAGCGCCGCATTGAACTGGCCATTGGTGACTGTCAGACTTTGCGATTCGCTCCAAAGCGCCGCGCCGCCGCTTTGTACGGAGAACAGTGAAAACGTCATGTTCACTACCGCGCTTATCGGTGTGCCGCCCGGATTCGTGAGATAGCCTTGGTAATTGATGGTTTGCGGGGGCGCTGCAGTGGTGAGTTGCGCAACCAGACCAAGACAAACCAACAAAACAACTTCACGAATTCTTTTCATACTTTGTTCTCCCTTATGGATGGCTAATTGAAGCGATATAAAGAAAGTTACCACAACCTTTGGTAATGCAAAAGCGGCAGGGCGCATGCGGCTGCGCGGTGCTGGGGCGTGAGATTTTTGAGCGATACGTTGCGAGTATCGACGCAATGCTGCGCGTGGCCGCTTGGGTTTGGGAAAATATTGGTGGTCTGTCCTTATTGTTTCGGAATCGCAGACCGGCACGATTCTCAAGGCAACGATGCCGCTGTATTGAAACACTAGCACTGGCGGGGCTCGTGGCATGATAACGCGGATTCAAGCACGAGTCCCGACAAGCGGTTGGCAGTTGAATGCTACCTCATAAGGGGTTAAGAAGCCGAGGCACTTGCGCGGTCGATGGTTGTA
>JAYURJ010000260.1:0-7914 GCA_043756275.1 Betaproteobacteria bacterium
GCTGCTCGCAAACGCGGGCCGCTGCGGAACTCGTGGCTCGAAAAT
Source organism: Betaproteobacteria bacterium (assembly GCA_043756275.1). Lineage (GTDB taxonomy): Bacteria > Pseudomonadota > Gammaproteobacteria > Burkholderiales > Usitatibacteraceae > UKL13-2. The sequence continues at coordinate 46 of JAYURJ010000260.1, forward strand.
GTACTTGCGCAAAAGGTTGCAATTGCGCTCGCCACTCAGACAGTCCTCGCGGACTACCCCCGCGTTTGCTCCGCTGCTCGGCGACTCTCATGGGGGGCCCTGTCGTACAGCGACCAGCATCGCATTTCTCGTCGTGCCCGCACAGGCGGGAAGCCAGTGGCACGCCGGGGAAGAGCATCTCTATCTTTTTCGTCGTTCCCGCGCAGGCGGGAACCCAGAGGCGTTGAACCGTAGAAGAAAATGGCAAACATAACCCTCAAAGGCGTCAAAAAATCCTACGGCAATAATGCCGTGGTGCATGGCGTGGATGTCGATATCGCTGACGGCGAATTTATCGTCATCGTCGGCCCGTCCGGCTGCGGAAAATCGACGCTGCTGCGGATGATCGCCGGGCTGGAGGAAATCACAGCCGGTGAAGTTTCCATTGGCGACAAAGTGGTCAATGACCTTGAGCCGAAGGATCGCGATATTGCGATGGTGTTCCAGAATTACGCTTTGTATCCGCATATGACGGTGTACAACAACATGGCCTACGGCCTGCGCATCCGCAAACTTTCCGATGCGGACATCGAAACCCGTGTGCAGAAAGCGGCGAAGATTCTGGAACTGGGAACGTTCCTGCAGCGCAAACCGCGTGAACTTTCCGGTGGGCAGCGCCAGCGTGTGGCGATGGGGCGTGCGATTGTGCGCGAACCGGCTGCTTTTCTGTTTGACGAGCCGCTATCGAATCTCGATGCCAAGTTGCGTGTGCAGATGCGGCTGGAAATCCAGAAGCTGCATCGCGAATTAAAGACCACCAGTATTTTCGTCACGCACGATCAGGTCGAGGCGATGACGCTGGCGCAACGCATGATCGTAATGAACGCCGGGCGCGCGGAGCAGATCGGAGCGCCGATGGAGGTCTACGACAATCCGGCGTCGATGTTTGTGGCGGGCTTTATTGGTTCGCCTGCAATGAATTTTCTGCCGGGAAATGTGAAAAATGGCGCGTTGCATCTGGCCGAGGGCGTCAGCGTTGCATTGCCCGCACACATTCGCGAAAAAACCAAAGATGGCGATGCCATCACACTCGGTGTGCGTCCCGAGCATTTTGTCGTCACCGCCACCGGCATGCCGTTTCGGGTGGAAAACGCCGAGGCGCTGGGTGCCGATTCGCTGGTACATGGCTTTATCGCTGGTGCGCTATGCGTGGTGCGCGTGGATGGGCATTCACGTTACGTCAATGGAGAAAATCTGTGCGTGACACCGGCCGCAGACAAACTTTATTTCTTCGATTCGGCAAGCGGTGCACGAATTGCCTAGTCAGTTGCAGTCGGTGAATGAGGTTCGTTTCCTTGAAGAACTGACGATTGCCACATCCCCCGCGATTCACCAGTGGCTTTATGACGGCTGGGTCGTGCGCGCTTCGGGAAACGACGTTCGGCGGGCCAATAGCGCAACGGTTTTTTATCCATCTACGATTGGGCTTGAGGAAAAAATTGACGCTATTGAGCAATGGTATCGACAGCACGATCAAGGCGCGATGTTTCGTTTGAACGATACCCTGACGCCACCGGAGCTGGACGGCCTGCTCGCGCAACGCCGCTACACACGCGAGATGGATACCTTCATGATGACCCTCGATATTGCAGCGGCCTCGCAGGATTTGGTCGTGCCGCAAGGGCTTCGCGTGGTTGAACGAAATTGCGTCGATGGCATTGCCGACGTGCATCAGTTGAAAGGTAGCAACGCCGCCATGGCCGAGAAAGACGCGGCAAGGCAATCACTGTGGCGCGGACCCGAACAATATCTCGCGCTTAAGTCGATCAACGGACTCGTCAGCAGTGGCATGGCACGCGTGCAGAATGGTTGCGTCGGCATCTTCACCATGCGCACGGCTGAAAAATCGCGAGGCAAAGGTTACGCGAGCCTGTTGATGGCCCATTTGCTTGCATGGGGCCGGGCGCAGGGCGCGCGAACCGCTTATTTGCAGGTGGACCAGACCAATGAAGCCGCCATCAATGTTTACCGTCATTTTGGATTTACGCCGCGCTACGCCTACTGGCAGCGCGTGCAGCCAGCGCCGACCGTGAATACTCTCAAAATAAACTGAAATTTGCCTCAGTCTCAACGACAACCAAGGCTAAACTCGCAACTCCTCCAATAGGAATTCACAGACCCTGCATGCCATGAATGACGATGACATCACCGCGCTGAGCGCAAGAGTTGGCGAGGTATTGAAGTCGCGTGGCCTCATGATGGCGACCGCTGAGTCGTGCACGGGCGGCGGCATTGCCGAGGCGATCACGCGTATCGCCGGCTCTTCGGCCTGGTTTGATCGTGGCTTTGTCACCTATTCGTACGAAGCCAAAGTCGATCTGCTCGGCGTGAAACGCGAATCATTGGTCGATTACGGCGCGGTGTCAGCCGAGACCGCGCATGACATGGTTGAAGGCGCGATTTCCAGCTCGCGCGCGCAAGTGGCGGTCGCAGTGACGGGTATCGCCGGCCCTGAAGGCGGTATGCCTGGCAAGCCAGTTGGTACCGTTTGGTTCGCCTGGAAATTCCCAAAAAAACCAATTATTTCAGAGGTTTGCCACTTCAGTGGTGATCGCACATCGGTGCGCCAGCAAACCGTCGCGCACGCGCTCGAGCAGTTACTGCATAATCTCGCCTGAGTTGTTTTTGCTGAAATGCAATAATCGCAAAAAACTTGTTGCAAACCCCCAAAAGTTCCGGTACTGTACGGAAATACAGCCATGTATTTTTGTATAGACCCGCGTCGAACTGCTCGTATTTTCAGCTTTGCGAGAGACGCCTAAATTACCGGAGACCGCCATGAACATGATGAAAGAAGGCTTTATGGACGAAAACAAATCGAAGGCCCTGGCCGCTGCGCTTTCGCAAATCGAAAAGCAGTTTGGCAAAGGCTCGATCATGAAAATGGGTGAGGCCGGCTGTATCCCGGACATCATCGCCGTATCGACTGGCTCGCTTGGGCTTGATATTGCGCTTGGCATTGGCGGTCTGCCGCGTGGCCGTGTGGTGGAAATCTACGGCCCTGAATCATCCGGCAAAACCACGCTCACGCTGCAAGTTATCGCCGAAATGCAAAAGACCGGCGGCACTGCGGCCTTCATCGATGCCGAACACGCGCTCGATCCGCAATATGCGAGCAAGCTCGGTGTGAATATCAATGATCTGCTGATTTCGCAGCCTGATAACGGCGAGCAGGCGCTCGAAATCGCTGACATGCTGGTGCGCTCTGGCTCGGTCGATATTGTCGTCATCGATTCCGTGGCCGCATTAACGCCACGCGCAGAGATCGAAGGCGAAATGGGCGACCAGTTGCCCGGCTTGCAGGCACGCCTGATGTCGCAGGCGTTGCGCAAGCTCACTGCCAATATCAAGCGCTCCAACACGCTGGTTATTTTCATCAACCAGATCCGCATGAAAATCGGCGTGATGTTCGGTAGCCCCGAAACCACCACTGGTGGCAATGCGCTCAAATTCTATGCGTCGGTGCGTATCGATATCCGCCGCATCGGTGCGATCAAGAATGGCGACGAAGTGATCGGTTCTGAAACCCGCGTGAAGGTTGTGAAGAATAAAGTAGCACCACCGTTCCGCATTGCAGAATTCGATATTCTTTATGGAGAGGGTATTTCACGTGAAGGCGAAATCATTGAGCTCGGTGTGATCCACAAGATCGTCGATAAATCCGGTGCGTGGTACGCCTACAAGGGCGAAAAAATTGGCCAGGGCAAGGACAACACCCGCAAGTTCCTGAAAGAAAATCCGGAAATGGCGCAGGAAATAGAAGCCAGGATTCGTGCCGCCGTCGGTGTCGGCGCGAATGTTGGTGGCGGCAGTGACAAGAGCGAAGAAGTCGAAGAATAGTCACTGCAAACAGTCGATGGTTGGGCCGTTCGGATTCAAGGAAATTGAGCGAGAGCGGCCCTTTTTTCGTTTAAATGAATTGGGATTTATCATGCACGCCAACTTTTTTCTGGAAACATTGAAACAACAAACACGGGTTCCGCATCCGCTGCGTCGGGTTTCGCGCTCAAGTTTGCAATCGCGCCCACAGCGCGAACATCCGGTTGCGGTCTGCACCCGCTGCGCCGCATTTTCGTTCTCGGAAAGCGCGATCAGCCAGCCATGCGGTCGCCCACGTGCAGGCATTGCCTGCACTGGCAAATTCGCCAGCACCGTGTCAAAAAATATGTGGCAAAAATGTTCGACGTGCGAGGCAACCGGATGGCAGCATCGTATGGTTTGCTCGCATTGTCAGAGTCTCGGTTGGTTGTTTTCGCGTCATCACTAGACACTTAATGTTAGAGCCGTAAAAACGCAAAGGGAATAACGCCATGCGCTACGCCGTCGTGATTGAAAAATCAGAGAACCGTTTTTGTGCCTATGTGCCAGATTTGCCCGGCTTTATGAAAACCGGCGCGTCCATTGATGAGGTGGAGGCCAATATGCATGACGCAATCGTGCATCATCTGGATGCGCTTTGCGAAGATGGTCGGCTAATTCCTGCGCCAACGGCGATTGTTGAATATTGCGAGTTGGCGGCATAGCAGCAATGCCAGATATGCGCGCGCGTGGATAGCCCTAGCGACGACGCACCCGAAGGTGCGCTCAAGCCCGAAAACAAGGCGCTCGTTTCGGCGGCGCTCAGGATACTTTCTCGACGCGATTACCCTCGTGCTGAATTCATCAGCAAGCTTACATCCGCCGAATTCGATAAAGCTGATGTTGAAGCCGCCGCAGATTGGTGTCACGCGCAAGGTTTCCTGAATGAAACCCGCTTTGCGGAATCCACTTCACGGCGTCTTGGTGCAAAGTACGGCGCGCAACGCGTCGCACATACGCTAAGACAAAAAGGCGTTGCCGAGGAGCAGGTCAGCGCGTTGATGTCGACGCTGAAGGATAGCGAGCAGGAACGCGCAAGTGCGTTGTGGACGAGAAAGTTTGGACGAATCGCCGAATCAGCCGACGAAAAATCAAAGCAGATTCGCTACCTGCAAGCGCGGGGATTCAGTTTTGCAATCATCAAACAAGTGCTTGCGGCGGCTGCTGAAAACTCCTGATGTGTGCTGTTGTATCCCGCACTCAACGAAAGTGATTATTCAACGACGATGTTTTTGATCCGCTCGTGATTGAAAGCAGCGTGTTGCCTGCATTTGGGTCTACGCTCATCCACATCAAAGGCGATGCAGCGAGCAGGGCAAAGAAGAAAAGAGCCATCGTACGCCGTGTCATGTGGTTGCCTGATGTTGTGGTTTGGCTGCAAGAAAATATGTCCATAATTTAGCACGCAAATGTCGTTGCAGGAAGCAAGAGACTAGGGCGCGCCTTTACAGCTGCGGCGTATAATCTTCCTTCAATTTCGCACGATAGAGGCCGCCATGGCAAAGGTATCCCTGCTCCCAATCAACCAATCGAGCATCCATCAGGACGGTGACCGCAACCCCGGCACAAAATTCGATCTCGGTCCGGTCAAAGACGTTCGGGTCAATCGCAGTGCAGTAGAACGCCGCGCTGGCACCATGTCCACGCGCCGCACCGTTAAAAAAGAACATCAAGCCGCGTGGCTGATCCACGCTGTCAAAACGATTGATCTCACCACCCTTAGCGGTGACGACACCGTCGGCACCGTGAAGCGCCTCTGCGCCAAAGCGCGCCAACCAATTCGCGATGCGCTGCTTCGCGACGTTGGCTACCCCGAAAAACTTGCCACCGGTGCTGTCTGCGTCTATCACCACTTCGTCGCAACGGCTGTTGAAGCGCTGCAAGGATCGGGCATTCCCGTCGCGGCGGTGTCCACTGGTTTCCCCGCAGGCCTCAATCCCTTCCCGCAAAAAATCGCAGAAATCGAAGCCAGCGTAAAAGACGGCGCGTCCGAAATCGACATCGTCATTTCCCGCGAACACGTGCTCAACGGCGATTGGCGTGCTTTATACGATGAAGTCAAATCCTTTCGCGAGGCCTGCGGCTCGGCACACATGAAAGCCATCATCGCCACGGGCGAATTGGGCACACTGAAGAACATCATGCGCGCCAGCATCGTTTGCATGCAGGCGGGTTCTGATTTCATCAAAACCTCCACCGGCAAGGAGCCCACTAATGCAACCATCGCAGGCTCACTCGTGATGGTACGTGCGGTGCGCCAATACCATGAGCAGACGGGTGTCAAAGTTGGCTTCAAACCGGCGGGCGGCATTCGTACCGCCAAGCAGGCACTAGATTGGTTGATCCTGATGAAAGAAGAACTTGGGGATGAGTGGATGCAGCCGCATCTTTTCCGTCTCGGTGCGTCTGCGCTGGTTAACGACATTGAGCGGCAGTTGGAGCATTTTGCGTATGGGCGGTATGCGTCGATGCAGTATCAACCATTGGGATAAATGGTCAAAAAATTGTCTCCCCGGCGAAGGCCGGGGCCTAAGTTAAAAACATCAAATTAGGCCCCGGCCTTCGCCGGGGAGACAGTTTATTTAGGGCACATTAATTTGAAATCATACTTGGTGGCTGTGGGCGTTGTACTTAGGTGGTGATCTCAAGATGTACTTCGTTTACCTCATCACGAATAAACCGTATGGCACGCTTTACGTTGGTGTCACTAGCGATCTGGTAAGGAGGATTTACGAACACCGGAGCGGCGCGGTTGAAGGATTTTCAAAGCAGCACGATTTGGGACATCTGGTTTGGTACGAAACGCATGGAGATGTGCTCGCAGCAATCGCACGGGAAAAATTGATTAAGAAATGGCATCGCGATTGGAAGGTAAATTTGATTCAAACGAAAAATCCTGAATGGGATGATCTTTATGAAACGATTATTTAGCGTTGGAAAAAATGAGCAAACAAGGAAGCCGCGAAGACGGTAGAAAACTCTGTCTCCCCGGCGCAGGCCGGGGTCTAAGAAAAAAACGTTAAATTAGGCCCCGGCCTTCGCCGGGGAGACAATTCAAAAAGTATCGCGCAGAAAAATATTACCGCAGCGCGAAATAGAATCAGCCAAGCAACGAGACTGGAAAAAAATGAAAGTCGCAGAACTCACCAAAACCCTCACCTACGGCCCAGCCCCTGAAGCCGCTAAACCCGCTCTCGACTGGATCGCTGAGCACAACGCCAAATTCCAGCTTTTCATCAACAATGAGTGGAAAAATCCCTCGGGCAAAGAGTGGTTTGATTCGACCAATCCCGCGACAGGAAAAAAACTGGCAAGTGTTGCGCAAGCAACAACATCCGACGTAAACGCCGCCGTCAAAGCCGCCCGCAAAGCGTATCCATCATGGTCCGCCACGCCCGGCCACATTCGCGCCCGCTACCTGTACGCCATCGCGCGACAAATCCAGAAACACTCGCGTCTGTTTGCAGTGCTCGAAACGATGGACAACGGCAAGCCGATCCGCGAAACGCGTGACATCGACATTCCGCTGGTCGCCCGCCATTTTTATTACCACGCCGGTTGGGCGCAGTTGATGGACAAGGAATTGCCCGATCATCAATCGCTCGGTGTCATCGCGCAAATCATCCCGTGGAATTTTCCGTTGCTGATGCTTTCATGGAAAATCGCGCCCGCTATTGCGATGGGCAACACGGTTGTCTTGAAGCCTGCTGAATTCACCTCGCTCACCGCACTCCTATTCGCTGAAATTTGCGCCAGCGCCGGCCTGCCGCCGGGCGTGGTCAATATCATCACCGGTGACGGCCGCACCGGTGGCGCGATGGTTGACCATCCGGACGTGGACAAGATTGCTTTCACCGGCTCCACCGATGTCGGCCGCATCATCCGCAAAGCCACTGCTGGCACGCACAAAAAACTTTCCCTCGAACTCGGCGGTAAATCGCCGTTCATGGTGTTTGATGACGCTGATCTCGA
>JAYURJ010000261.1:0-7880 GCA_043756275.1 Betaproteobacteria bacterium
ATTCGAACCAGCGTACTCGTAAGAGGGCAGATTTACAGTCTGCTGCCATTAACCACTCGGCCACCTCTCCACGGAACCCAACATTATCCGGGTTTTCCGCCGTAACGTCAAACATACCGACGCGAATTTTGTGACTAGCGCGCCCGATTGTCTGCTATCGACTTTCTTGCGTCCCTGCCCGTCGGGCTACGTCGGCAGGCATTGCGCGCGCCAACAAGGGGTGAAATATAATGTAGCTGCCAGCAATTTCGTTGTTGCACGTATCCACCCATATCGTTCGGCGAGTTTCCATGCATATTTTCCTCAGGTTTGGCCCCGGCAAGGTTAGTAGACTCGCTCTATTTTCCACGATCACAGTGCTTTCGTTACATTGCTTGCCATCGTTTTCACAGACAGTGAGCGCAAGCTCACAAACAGCAAAAGCAACTGCAAACGTGGCTATCATTGATCCCCTGACGGTTGAGGACGCACCGTTTGGCTTGGCTGAGGGATTGATCACGGAACTGCGACACGGCGGTTACGTGTTGTATTTGCGAAACGGCGCTGTTTTGCCCGGATCGACTGACAATATAACCAGTGGGGAATGGTGGAAAGACTGCCAAAACACCAAGCGAATCGGCCCGGAGGTGCAGGCACAGATGCGCGCGATTGCCGGTGCAATATCGCGTCAACGCATTGTCGTCAATGAAGTGATCAGCAGTGAATTTTGCCGCGCCTTCGATACTGCCGGCCTGCTTGGCCTTGCCGCACCCCAGCGCAATGCCGCACTGAACGATTTCACCGCACTCTCCAACAAGCTCCGAGGGGCGACCACGCTGGTCAGTTCATTGGCCAACTACACTGCCGGCATCCAGCAGTTGCTCACGAAACCCCCGCCGCCGAGAGCCAATCGGGTGCTGGTTGGCCACTCACTACCCCCTGCGATCATCCACCCGGCGCTGTCCTCGTTACAGGAAGGCCATACCGCGATTTTCAAAGTGGAGCCGGGCAATCGCTTTCATTACATCACCACGCTTTCGCCTGGTCAGTGGCAGTGGATTGGCAAACAAACGGTCGCAGACGTCGTTGCGCCAATTGCGGTGCCGCCGCAGGTAACCGCTAGTCCTGCAGCCCCAAACTTGCCGCTCATGGACGCCGCAAAAGAGCTCAAAGGCGTGGCGCTCGTACTGGCGTTGAGGAAAGGCGGATTCAACCTTTATATGCGACATGCGCTATCAAATGTGGGCCAGGACGGTAATTTGATACAGACGCCATTGTGGTGGGATAACTGTGCGATTCAGCGCAATATTGCCGACGCAGGACGCGAGCAGGCGCGCAAAGTCGGTGCTGCCGTGCGAGATCTGAAGGTGCCGATCAGCCAAGTGTTGACTGCGCAGTTTTGTCGCACTCGGGATACCGGGCACGCGATGGGCTTGGGGCCTATCGAGATAACAGAAGACCTCAACCATCAAATTGGTCAGCGCTTAGGCACTGATGTAAATACAGCTCGTTTCAAGCAATTGGCGGAGATACCCGCAAAGGGAACCAATCGTTTGCTGGTCTCGCACACCCACGGCAGCCCCAAAACAGAGGAACGCATCATGGGTTCAATACAAGAGGCCGAAATTGTTGTCTTTCAACCTGATAACAAGGGTGGCAGCGAGCCGATTGCGCGCATTCCGGTGACCGAATGGGACAATCTCATTAAGTTAGAGGCTGCGGCAAAACCATAATCGTCCGCTGCCGGGCATCGGTCATTTGCGGCTTGGCAGCCTAACTACTTTCACCATCTTGTCTTGCACTTGCATGATTTCGATGGCGACATCGGCAATTTTTACAGCGACACCCGGCTCCGGAATGTCTTCCAACTGCTCCAGCAACAGGCCATTGATGGTTTTGGGCCCATCCAACGGAAAGTGATAGCCAAGTTTGCGATTGAGCACCCGCAGCGGGCACGAACCTTCAACCATCACGCTGCCGTCGTCCTGTTTGCGATACAGCCCGGTATTCATCGGCGATTGGCTGGTGAATTCGCCGACAATTTCTTCCAGAATGTCTTGCAGCGTCACCAGCCCCTGAATCTCACCGTATTCGTCCACCACCAGCGCCATGTGTCGCTGGTTTTCCTGAAACTGAGTGAGTTGCGCGAGCAGCCCCGTCCCTTGCGGTACAAAATAAGGCTCGCGGCATATTTCCCGCAACGTCCCTAACGACAAAGGTTCCTTGCGCGACGCGTTCAATACTTTGCGTACATGCACCACACCAACCACATTGGAAAGATCGTCGTCGTACACAATCAGGCGCGTGTGGTGCGCCGTCGCGAGCGTATTGCGAATGTCTTCAATGCTGTCCTGCAAATCCACGCCTTCGATCAAGGCACGTGGAGTCATAGTGTCGTCAACCGTCATGCTCTCAAGGTCAAACAGATTAACCATGATGCTTTGGTGCTTTTTCGGAATGAACTGGCCGCCTTCGAGCACCAGCGTGCGCATTTCCTCCATCGACAAATGTGTGTCGCCTTCGACCTTCGGTTTGATACGCATCAGCCTGAGCAACACCTGAACAAACAAATTGACGAACCAGACCACTGGATACGAAATCTTGAGTAGCGGTGTCAGCACGTAACTCGCAGGGAGGGCGATTTTCTCGGGGAAGCGCGAACCGATCACCTTCGGCGTGATTTCACTGAACACAAGAATAAGAAACGTTACTGCACCGGTCGCAGCAGCCAGCACGTACTCGTCTTTTCCCAACAGGCGCTCAGCAATGATGGCGGTAAGCACCGCAGAAGCCGAATTGACGAGGTTATTGCCGAGCAGGATAACGCCCAGCAAACGATCCGTCTTTGCAAGCAGGTCCTGCGTCATCACCGCAGACTTCTGCCCTTTTTTTACCATATGGCTCAAGCGATAGCGATTGAGCGACATCATGCTGGTCTCGGCGATTGAAAAAAACGCCGAAATCAACAGCAACAGCGCCAGCGTGGCGAACAGCCAGTTAAGGGAAATGGAGTCCATGCAGCCAATGGCAGGTCATACGCGCTGCAAGATGATTTCGGATACAAACTTGCTGCCAACGTAGGACAGCAACAGCAGCACAAATCCGATCAGCGTCCAGCGGACGGCGAGTTTGCCGCGCCAGCCAAACTTAAAATGGCCAAACAGCAGCCCCCCGAAAATCACCCATGAGAACGCAGCAAACACTGTTTTATACGTTATCTGAAATGGTTTATCGAACAACGACTCGGAAAAAAATATTCCCGACACAAGTGTTGCCGTGAGCAGCAGAAAAGCCACACCCAACAATTGAAACAGCAGTTTTTCCAGGCGCAACAGCGGCGGGAGGCCTTGTAACAACGGCGGCAAATTGCCTTCGTGCAGGTGCTTTTCCAGAAACAGCATCAACAATGCGTGCAAGGTGGCAACTGTGTAGAGCGCGTAGGCCAGAATCGCCACGACAAAATGCAGCTTGAACGCGAACCCGGCATAGTGAACGATACGATGCGCTGGCAACACACCGGGCAATATCGCAGCCACCACCGCAATGGGCGCAAGATACAACGCGGTTAGTCGCAGCAACTGATTATCAAATCCGATCAGAAAATACGCGCCCATGACCAGCCACATGATCAGCGATACCGCATGCGAAAAGCCTATATTGAGTCCGTCGCCGCCGAACAGCGCGCCGCCGAGCGCCACGCCATGGCAAATGAGCCCGACCAGTAGCCCTGCGCGCAGCATGGAACGCCTGCCGACTGGTGACGCCGACACACCCACGCTCGCGGGCGACGCCGCTGGCAGCCATGCCGCCAGCGCGGTCAGGCCGTAGAGGACGGCGGTGGTAAAATGGAGGTCAAAATTCGGCATGAGAAACTGGACAAATCAACAAAACGTTGCGTTTTTTCAGCCCCCGAGTTTACACCATCCCGATTTCTCCCCGCCTTGCACTGAGGCGAATCTCAACGCTGGAACGCCATGCTCGATAATCTCACCAACCGGTTAGCCGGAATCGTCAAAACGTTGCGCGGCCAATCGCGCTTCACGGAAGACAACATCGCCGACGCGTTACGGGATGTCAGGATGGCATTGCTGGAAGCAGATGTCGGCCTGACCGTGGTGAAAGATTTCATCGCGCGAGTCAGGGAAAAAGCCCTCGGTGCCGACGTGATGCAGAGCCTCACGCCGGGTCAGGCGTTTGTCGGCATTGTCCACAACGAGTTGATTGCGCTGATGTCTGGCAGCGACGCCGCGCCGCCAAGCGCAACCAGTCTGCCGACACTCAACACGTTACCGCTCAATTTCGCCACCACACCACCTGCAATTATCCTGATGGCAGGCTTGCAGGGGGCGGGCAAAACGACCAGCGCGGGCAAACTCGCCAAGCTGCTTAAGGAGCAGCACAAAAAGAAAGTGCTGCTGGTGAGTGCCGACGTATATCGTCCTGCCGCCATTGAGCAACTCAAAACCCTCGCCGCACAGGTCGGTGTTGATTTCTTCCCGAGTAATGCCGACGAAAAACCAGTCGATATTGCCGTATCCGCAAAACAATGGGCGAAGACACATTTTCATGATGTGCTGATTATTGATACCGCCGGACGCTTAGCCATCGACGACGCCATGATGGCGGAGATCAAGGCGATCCATGCGGCAGTCACACCGATTGAAACGCTATTCACGGTCGATGCCATGCAGGGCCAGGATGCGGTGAATGTGGCCAAGGCATTTGCCGAAGCGCTGCCGCTTACCGGCATCGTTCTCACCAAGCTCGATGGTGATTCTCGCGGTGGTGCGGCACTTTCAGTGCGACACATCACCGGCCAGCCGATCAAGTTCGCCGGTGTCTCCGAAAAAATGGATGGCCTCGAAGTCTTCCACGCCGAACGCATGGCATCGCGCATCCTTGGCATGGGCGACGTGCTGTCCCTGATCGAGGATGTGCAGAAAAATGTCGATGTGGTCGAGGCCAAAAAGCTCGCCGAAAAATTCAAGTCTGGCAAGGGTTTTGATTTTGATGATTTCAAAATGCAACTCCAGCAAATGCGCAAAATGGGCGGTATGTCAGCATTGATGGATAAGCTTCCCGCGCAACTTTCCCAAGCCGCGCAAGGTTCGCCCGACTTGCAGGAAAAACAAATGCGCCGCACCGAGGGCATCATTAATTCGATGACCCCGCTTGAACGCCGCAAACCTGATCTGCTCAAAGCCACGCGCAAACGCCGCATCGCCGCAGGTGCCGGGGTGACGGTGCAGGAAGTGAATCGATTGATCACCCAGTTCGAACAGATGCAAAAAATGATGAAAATGATGAAGGGCAGCGGCGGCATGGCAAAGATGATGCGGGGCATGAAAGGCATGATGCCCGGCATGCGCTAGTGCCGGCACACTAAGATGGTCGAACGTACCCGCACTATTGGCGAATGCGAGTTCCTGATCGAAGACGGGCTCGCCCAAATTGACATGCTCGATCAGGAAATCGGCGCATGGGAATTTGTGGATCGGGATGCTGCCCTTGCGCGCGCGCGACAACTCGATCAGTCTGCCGAGCGCGGTCTGCTTTACGGAGTGTCAGTTGGCGTCAAAGACATCATCGACGTGGCGGGAATGCCGACTGCTTGTGGCACGCCGATTTACGCGGGCAATATTGCCAAACAGGATGCCGCGTGTGTGGCATTCGCAAAAGCGGCAGGTGCTGTGATCATCGGCAAAACCGCGACTACGGAATTGGCCGCCACGTATCCGGCCAAGACGCGTAACCCGCAGAATCGTGAGCACTCGCCGGGCGGATCATCGTCGGGTTCGGCGGCGGCGGCGGCGGCGGGCATGGTGCGAATCGCGTTCGGCACGCAGACTGCAGGATCAGTCATTCGGCCAGCCGCTTATTGCGGTGTCGTGGGGTTCAAACCGACATTCGGCCTGGTGTCCCGCACGGGTGTCAAAGTGCAATCCGAGACGCTCGACACCGTCGGCGTTTTCACACGAACCATTGACGACGCGGCACTTTGGTATGCGGCGATGATCGGTGTCTCCGCGATCCCGCTGCAAAGCATTGGCAAAGGTCCGCTGCGGATATTGATTGTTTCCAATTTGATGGAACACGCCGACGTGGACATGTCGGTTGCCGTCGCCGAAGCGGCCGAGGCGCTTGCTATCGCGGGCTTAAGCGTGCGGGAAACACGGCTGCCGGTAATTTTTGATACCGCGCAAACTGACCAGCGCATTATCCAGCTTGCCGAAATGGCGCGTTTCTACAAGCCCGAACTTCAGCAACATCGTCACCTGTTGAGTAACGAGATCGCCGCTATTCTTGATGAAGGTGCCGCCATCGGTGCCGATGTTTATCAAGCCGCATTGGCGCGCACCGAACATACCAGAAAGCAGGCCGCCCAATTATTTGCTGAGGCAGATGTGCTGCTGATGCCGTCGGCAACCGGTGCTGCACCCAAAGGATTGGCATTCACCGGCGACCCGGTCTTTAACCGCCTTGCCAGTACACTGCATCTACCCGCCATCAACATCCCCGTTTATCGCAGCAAGAAGCGCATGCCGCTCGGATTGCAACTGATCGGCGCGCGCCTGCAAGATGAAAAATTGCTCAGCGTCGGACAACGCGTGATCAACATTTTGCGCAGCAACACGCATGACTGAGCGTGTCGTTGTGCGGCTGCTCGCAGACGCACCCGACGCCGTTCCCACACTGGCAACCTGGTACAAACAGGAATGGGCCGCGTGGTTCAGCGACACCCCGCTTGAAGAAATTGAAGCCGATTTTCGCAGCGTCGCCAATCGCGATTGCATGCCGCTGGCGTTCGTGGCTTTCGACAATGCATCAACCTTGCTGGGGGCGTGCTCGATCCGCGACGAACAATTCGAACCCTACCCGCACGTGAGTCCGTGGTTGCGCGGCCTGTATGTGCATGCGCCCTTTCGCGGGCGCGGCGTGGCCGAGGCATTGGTTCGCGCGGCTTGCGAACATGCGCAGCGATTAGGTATCGCCAAATTTTATGCGTCCACCCACTCTGCTGTGAGCACCTTTGAGCGCGCGGGCTGGCTGGGGTTTGATCAGGTAGCGCACGACGGGCAGACGTTGACCATATTTGCAAAACGCATCCGCTAATTGGCCCCCACATGCATCGCCATGGCATTACCAGACGCTAATTTATTTGGATCAACCGGTCAGCAAACTCATTCACCCCCGCGGATGATGTAGCGCATGAATTTGTTTCAATCGTTCCCGCGCCACATGCGTATAAATTTGCGTGGTCGTAATGTCGGCGTGTCCCAACAGCAGTTGCACCACGCGTAAATCCGCGCCGTGGTTAATAAGATGGGTGGCAAATGCGTGCCGCAAGGTGTGTGGCGAAAGCGGTTTGTTCACGAGGCCTTTGATGGCGTAGCGCTTGATCATGTGCCAGAACATCTGTCGCGTCATAGCTCGGCCACGTTGTGTAACGAACATGTCGTCAGATTTTTTGCCGTCAAGAATTTCGATGCGCGCTGACGTGGCATAGCGCTGGATCACATCTGAGGCCGTTTCACCCAGCGGCACCAGCCGTTCCTTCGATCCCTTGCCGAACACCCGCACCAGCCCTTCCTCGAGCGCGACATCGCGTGTGGGGAGCGTGATCCATTCCGAGACGCGAAGCCCGGCGCCGTAGGCGAGCTCGAGCATCGCGCGGTCGCGAAAGGCCATGGGCTCGTCCAGCGACGGAGACCCGAGCAGCTTCTCCACCTCGGCGACCGTGAGCACTTCAGGCAGCGACCGCCAGCGCTTGGGCGTCTCGAGTCGCTCGCTGGGATCCTTGAGCAGCACGCCCTCCGCCATCAGAAAACGAAAGTAGGTGCGGGCTGCCGAGATGTTCCGGCGAATCGACGCGGGCGCCAGGCCAAGGTCCTTCAGGTGGT
>JAYURJ010000262.1:0-7837 GCA_043756275.1 Betaproteobacteria bacterium
CATTACCGCGTATCTGGAGCGCTCGCTGACGGATGCAAAGCCGGAAGAACGATTTCAGTTCGAGCGGCACGGCTACTTTGTGGCGGACCGGGTTGATTCGCTGCCGGGCGTGCCGAAATTCAATCGCGCAGTGACGCTGAAGGATTCGTGGACTCCGAAGTGAAGCGCGCGGCGCTGCTGAAGTTTCGCGACAGCATGCGGAATCCAGCTTTATCGGGTGACAACGCCGGCCCATAGATTGAGCGCCCAAACTGAATTGAAACACCAGCACTGGCGCGCTTACCAGACGTAAATGCCGCCAGGCACCCCACCAGTTCTTGATTTACGATTATTCATGACCATGCTGACGTATCAGCAATCGCCTACAAAAATCTCCGGGTTCACCCCACAGCCACCCGCGCGGAAGCATGCGGAAATAGCGGTGCGTAGCTACTGCGGAGTGCAGTGTGCGCTCCCATTCAAAGACGAGGTGCAAACGTGAACAACTTAAACAACAATATCAAATCGAAAAGCCGCGCAATTTTTGTACTGGCGCTACTCGCTGCCGCCACGATTTCACACGCCTCTGTCGAGAGCGACGAGCGTTCGCTGGCGAGGGGCACGGTCGAAGATGTGACACCGCAGCAGAAATACCGCACCGCAATCCGCGAAGCAGGCGGCGGTTATAAGGAGTGGTTACGCGAGTGCAGCCATATGCCAGCGGCTGACCGCCGCGCATGCGTACTCGACGCGAAAGCCACCTATGATCGCGAGATGGCACAAGCGCGGCTAATCCTGCGCGGACGCGCGCCAGTATAGGCAATTGTCGGCAAATCTGCTGTGGAACCCTACTAAGCAAAAACGCCACACCGGCCCGTTGTTTCACAGCTCAGTGGTGTGCAATCGCGCCTTTGTCTCGCGTGCGCTCACGCAAACGTCCGACTATCCCGGTGGGAAAGTAATACACCGACAGCACGAACAGCACGCCAAGCCACAATAGCCAACGGTCTGGTGACAGCAGTGCGGCAAGCCACGGCAACCCGGTGGTCGCGTCGCTGCCGAGCTTCAATAATTCCTGCAGATAGCCTTGCGCGACGACGAAAATGGCGGCCCCAATCGCGGCACCATAGATTGTGCCCATGCCGCCAATGACGACGATCAGCAGGACATCGATCATGATCTCGAACGAAAGCGACGTATCCGGCCCGCTGTAACGCAGCCACAGTGCCAGCATCACCCCGGCGAGCGTGGCGAACAAGGCGGAAAGTACGCTGGACAGGGTTCGGAAAACCACCACCCGATAGCCGATGGCTTCGGCGCGAAATTCATTTTCGCGAATAGCTTGCAACACGCGACCGAAAGGTGAATTGACGATGCGCAACAAGGCAAACAATGCAGCCAGCGCGGTGAAAAACAACAGGTAATAGCATAGCAATCTTCCGTCCAGCGTGACGCCGAGAAACGGGGTGTCGGAAAACAAAACACCGCCCGACAATATCTCCGGCGGCTTGAAGTTAAGCCCATCGTCACCGCCAGTTAAATCCGATAATTGAGAAGCGAGTGTCTGAAAGGCCGACGCAACCGCCAGCGTAATCATGGCAAAAAATATGGCGCGCACCCGCAAGGAAAACAAGCCAACCACGAGTGCCAGCACTAACGATAGCGCCATAGAACCCGCAACCCCGACCGCGACAGCTTCCCAGGTCGAGCCTAGCCGGGTACAGGCGATGGCGACACCATAGGCACCGATGCCGAAGAACATGGTGTGTGCAAAGCTCACGATACCGGTGTAGCCAAGCAGCAGATCGAAGCTCGCAACCAGTACCAAAAATACCAGTACTTTGGCAGCGATATTCAATGCTTTCACGCCGGGAAAAATAAACGGCGCAAAAGCGAGCGCCAGCAACAACAGCACAAGAATTACGCCCAGCGTGCGACTGCGGGGCAGGTCATTGGAAAGCAGGCGTTTGCCGTAGGTATCCATCATGGCCATCATCTGTTTGCGACCGGATACAGTCCCTGGGGCCGCCACAACAAGATGGCCGCCATCAGTGTGATATTTGAAAACAAAGCTATTTTTGGCGCCAGAAAGCCGGTGTAATTAGCCATCAGTCCGACCAAAAGCGCACCGATCAACGCGCCGCCGGTGGATCCCAGGCCGCCGATGATGATGACGATAAATATGAGTACATTTACCTGTGCGCCCATTTGCGGGATCACGTTTTGCTGATACATGCCCCACATCACCCCGCCCAGTCCCGCCAACGCGCTGCCGATCACGAATACCCCGATAAACAGTCGCCTGATTTTATAGCCGAGCGATTCCACCATCTCGCGGTCTTGCACGCCGGCGCGGATCAGCAGGCCGATCTTGGTGCGGCTCAACATCCATGCCAATCCGCCGAAAACAGCAAGGCCAATGACCACCGCGATCAAGCGGAACTTCTCAATCGCCGCGTCACCCAGCAACACCGAACCCCGCATACCCTCTGGCAGTGGCAGCGGAATCTGCTGTGCGCCCCAGATAACTTTGATGAGCTCCTCGCCGATAATCATGCCGCCCATGGTGATGAGAATCTGATTCAAATGCTGACCGTAAACCGGGCGCACCAGCACACGCTCAAATACCAGCCCGATAGCACCCGCGACCAGCATCGCGATGAACATGGCCGGTAACACCGCGATGAGGTTCCGCCATAGTTCCTGCGAGCCGGTCCAGTCCCCCATCGCGCCCAGCACACTGGTGGCAACAAACGCGCCGAGCGCGATAAACACGCCGTGACCAAAATTAAGCACATCCATCAATCCAAAGACCAGCGTGAGACCCGATGCGATGACAAAAATAATCATGCCCATTGCCAAGCCCGCAACCGTCAGCGTGACCCAGGTCGAACCTGAACCGACAAGTGGCAGCGCAATGAGTGCAAGCACCGGAACCAGCGCCAGCGGTTTCCAGTCCAGATCAATCTGCTTCATAGCGACAATCCCAGTAGCGCGCGTTGTAATTCTTCATCCTCGGCAAGCGCCTGCATCGCGCCGTGATGCACCACCTTGCCGTTGTCCATTACGGCCACGTGGTCACCCAATTTTTTTGCGAAGTTGATATTCTGTTCCACCAACAAAATGGTCACGCCGGTGCGCTTGAGCTCGGCAAATGCGTCGATCATGTTGTTGATGATCGCGGGTGCCAGACCTTTGCTGGGCTCATCGACGATCAGCAATTGCCGTGGCTCAACGATGGCGCGCGCAACAGCGAGCATCTGCTTTTGACCCCCGGATAATTTTCCGGCAGGGTACGACCAGAATTTCTCGACAGCCGGAAACAGGGAAAAAATCCATTTCAGCCGGGTGTCGTCCATCTCGCTTGCACGCCTGGCATCACGCGCGGCGAGCAACATGTTTTCCTTCACGGTCAGATCGGAAAAAATCCCCATGGTCTCGGGCACGTAGGCGATGTTGAGCGCCGCAATCTCCGGGGTACTCAAGGCGGTGATGTTCTGGCCAGCAAATGAAATATGCCCGGCCGACGCGTGCCACAGCCCCATGATGGTTCGCAGCGTGGTGGTTTTCCCCGCACCGTTTCGCCCGAGCAACATCGTCAACTCGCCGCGCGGAACGACCAGATCGACGCCGTGCAGGATGTGGTACGCGCCGATGTTGGTGTGCACGCCTGCGAGCGTGAGAAGTGGGTCAGTCATATAGGTTCCGGGACGATGCCAAGATAGGCTCCCTGGACAATCGGTGACGCAATCACATCCGCCGGTTCACCGTCGGCGACGAGCGCGCCGTTGTGCAGCACGATGATGCGGTCGGCAAGCTCGCGAACGACATCCATCTTGTGCTCAACCAGCAGGATGGTTTTGGTTTTGTCCTGCCTGAGTTGGCGGATCAGGTTAAGTACGGCGGGCACTTCATCGGCGCTCATGCCCGCCGTCGGCTCATCAAACATGAATACTTGCGACTCCAGCGCCATGAGCATCGCCACTTCGAGCTTGCGTTGATCGCCGTGCGGGAGGCTGGCGACAGCGTGGTTCGCCTTTTCGATCAGCGCGACTGACTCCAGAATTTCTTTCGCGCGGCGCGTCAACGCCGCATGATCGCTCCAGATGCTCCAGAGATTGAGTCCGTGACGATGTGCGCCTTCGCGGGTCGCCTGGACGGCGAGCCGAACGTTCTCCAGTACCGTCAGATTGGGAAATAAATTAGTGAGCTGAAATGCACGACCAAGCCCCGCGCGGGTGCGGGCCGAGGCTGAGAACCCGGTGAGATCCCGGCCATTCAACGTGATGCTGCCGCTACTCGCTTTGAGCTGGCCGGAAATTAAATTGAAGTAGGTGGTTTTGCCGGCACCATTGGGGCCGACGATGGCGGTCAGTGTGCCCGGCTGAAAGACACAGCTCACAGCATTGACCGCGACGTGGCCGCCAAAACGGATCGTTAAATTAGTGGTTGTCAGCAAAGCCATCTCGACGCTTCTACCGAAATTCAGCGGGAGGAACCGTGCGCCGGCGTCACTTTTTCGGGCGTCGGACTGCGCGACAAGTGCTCAAGCATCGCAATGATTGCTTTCATTTGTGGTGCAGATTTCTTGGCGTAGTTCGCGTCGTCATAGCCCCACCAATCCCAGCAACTGTTGGTCGCACCTTTGCCGGTTTGCGGGTATAGCACCACGATGCCATTGGTATCGGCCCAGCGGTTGTAGCCGGCATTTCGCACAAATTCCTGGCCGACGTCGGTGCTGTTCTGCCGACAACCGTGCAACGCCACATGCACGCGGCATGGTGTCGCCAGCGAGCAGGTTTTGGGAACGTAAACCCAGCCGGTCTCACCCATGCCATGGCCAGTCACAAAGGTGGATTGATCGAACTCGACTAGTTTGCCATCGAGGCCATCGCTCTTGCGGGCATTCAATGCGCCATAAAGATGTTGCAGCAGCGCGCCCGCTAAATCGAAATTGCAGTTGTTGATGAACGGAGCCGCCTTGGTGAGGCATGACGCACCGTAGTTGTCGGTAACAAAACCATGCTCACTCGGAATGTCTTTTTTGTGGACGATGTTGGTCGTCGGCAAGAAATTTTGATAGTAGGTCTGGAGCGATGTGGTCGTTGCCTCGTTGACTACACTGTCGTTGGCCGCAGAAAACAAGTACACCTTCGAGGCGGCGAGATTGGAGATCGCGTCGATTGCGCCGTCTTTGGCCCACTGGTTCGTGATGGCGATCAGGTCAGTTACTGGAATGGACCCTTTTCCAAGGCAGCGCGTTAACGCGCTAATGACTGAGCCTTGCGCACAGTTGTACGGGCCACCAGAAATAACGGCAGCCCCTTTTTTGAACCGCGAAGAGTAGGCGACGTGCAGTTGCACCGCCATGTAGCCGCCAGATGATGCGCCCGAAACGGTTGTCTGCGTGGCATCGATATTGACTTGTGGCAGAGGTGCCGCGTTGGCACTGGTCACGACACTGGCAAACACGGTGGCGGCAAGGAAAAATCGAATCACATGCATGGCGGCATCCTCTCTGAAATATAAATTGTAGTGCGACGCCTTGGGCAATCAGCACCGTCCTGCTAACGGAGCATCAACGCTTGTTGCGGATAGGCAGATTCATATCTTCCGGCTTGATCTCGCGTACCAGTTCTGGCACTGCCCACGCTAGCGCTGGATCAATTTTTATTTTGAAGTGATACATGCTTTGCAATGCCTGATGATCCTCCTTGCGAAAGGTCATTTTTCCTTTTGGCGTGTCGAAGCTCAACCCCTCCATCGCATTAATAAGTACCTCGGTGTTGGTGTCTCCATTGGTTTTTTTCAACGCCGTGACCAATGCCATCGCAACCGAAAATCCGCCTGCGGTAAAAAAATCCGGTGGCGTTTTGAACTTTGAGATGTGCCGACTGACGAGCACAGCATTGAGCGGATTTTTCGGAATGTCGTAGTAATAGTAAGTGGCACCCTCCATGCCGGGAAAATTCTTGTACACCGACATTGCCGGCAGAATGTTGCCGCCGGTGACTATTTCGATGCCGTAGCGCTTCAGGTCGAGATCGGCAATCTTGAAAGGGCTGCCGGTGCCCGCCCAGATGATCCAGATGAGCTTCCGGCCCGGCTTGTCCTTGAGCTTGTCGATCAGACGTTGCGCACCGGCCGTGAAATCGGTTGTGGCAGCAGGAAGATATTCTTCATGAACTATTTTTGCCTGCTTGAGCGCATCCTTGAATGCCTTCACGCCGTCACGCCCGAACGCGTTGTCCTGCCCGAGTGTGGCGATGCTGACGCCGGGTTTGTCCTGAGCCACGGCGTTTGAAATGGCGTCCTGGGAGCTATTACGTCCGGTGCGAAAAATATATTTGTTCCACTTTTCACCCGTAATTGAATCCGCGACTGCGGGCTCGATCAGCAGAATCTTCTTGTACTCTTCCGCCACCGGCAGCATCGCCAATGATGAACCAGAGCCCGTGGCTGCTATGGCGATATCCGCCTTGTCGTCGGCATAGGCCGCAGCCAGTTGCAACTTGGCTACGTCCGGCTTGCCTTGACTGTCACGCTCAATCAGCACCAGCTTCCTGCCTGCAACAGTCATGGTGCCGTTTGTCGCGAACTCGAGTCCGAACATTAGACCAGTCTGGGTCTGTTTTACATACGCTTCAAGCGGGCCGGTCTTGTCATAAATAAACGCGACACGAATATCTTTGGTCTGGGCTGATGCCAGAGTGGAAACGAGCAATGCGTTGATGGCAAGTGCGATGGCGAGCCAGTAGCGGTTCTTCATATTGTCGTCTCCGAGTTGCGACCCGATTGTGTTGCGGTAATGCAACTTGTGTCGGCAGCATTAGCATCACCGCCTTGCACTTCGCCAAATTCTTTGTTACGATTAATTCAACAACTAATGAATTTTACCGTGACTTTGTTTGAAACGACAAGTCCGCACGAAAAGTTCTATAAACCGCCCTACCAAAAACCCTGCTGAGGAGAGAAGCATGAAATTGAAATACATGAGTGTTGCCATTGCCGCCCTGTTTGTTGGCACCGGATCGGTGTCGGCCCAGCAGGGGGCACCAACCAGCCCGGCCACCGCGAAAGCGGACGACGGAGAAAAAGTCGAAGTTGTCACCGTAACGGCGCGGCGACGCGAAGAACTGATACAGGATGTCCCCGGTGCAGTAACGGCGTTTTCTGGCGCGGCACTTGAAAAGGCGGGCATTCCGGATGTTACCGGTCTGGCAGACTTGATTCCGAATACAACACTTAAAACTTCGCGCGCAACCAACACCACACTCACGGCCTTCATTCGCGGCATCGGCCAACAAGATCCAGTGGCGGGATACGAGCAAGGCGTCGGTATTTATCTGGACGATGTTTATCTGGCCCGCCCGCAGGGTGCGCTCTCCGACATTTATGATCTGGCACGCATCGAGGTACTGCGCGGACCGCAGGGCACACTCTATGGTCGCAACACCATCGGCGGGGCAGTTAAATACGTGACGCGCAAACTCTCTGACAAACCCGAATTAAGCGTCAAGGCAACGTTCGGTAGTTATAGCCAAAAGGACTTGGTGGTCAAAGGGAGCCTGCCGGTGTCAGACACACTGAAAATTGGCGGCACCATCGCCTCGTTCAACCGCGATGGTTTCGGCAAAAACGTCGTCAACGGTAACGAGAACTACAACAAGGAAGTGTTGGCAGGTCGCTTCAGCGCCGAGTTCACGCCGAATAGCTCGCTCTTTATCCGGTTTGCTGCTGACCGCACGGTTGATGACTCGCTTCCCAAACAAGGCTACCGCCTGACACCAAGCCCGGCACCGGGTAATTTGCCCCCTCTTGAAGGCAGATACGACACGCGCGCCAACCTCTATTCGGT
>JAYURJ010000263.1:0-24987 GCA_043756275.1 Betaproteobacteria bacterium
GAAGGTTCATGCCGACGTCGTGAAGGTCCTGCAGGAGCCGGAAGTCAAGGCGAAGCTGTTGAGCCAGGGCGCGGACGCCATCGGCAGCTCGCCGGAGCAGTTCCGCAGCCGGATCGCGACGGAGATCACGACGTTCGACCGGCTGGTCAAGGCGGCGGGAATCCGGAGCGAGTAGCGTGAAATCGGTCGAATTCTTCTTCGATTTCTCCAGCCCGTGGACCTACATGGCCTACAGCCAGATAGAAACGCTTTGCCGCGAATCGGACGCCACGCTCATCTGGAAACCTTTCTACGTGGCAGCCGTGTTCCGCGAGGTAAACCACAACGTTGGGGATATGCGCGCCAACCCGGTCGCCCCCAAGCTTGCCTACTACCAAGCCGACATGCAGCGCTGGGCGGGCCGCCTCGGCATCAAGATCGCGCGCCCGCCGGTGTACGGGGGGGGCTCGCGCCCGTTGAACAGTGCAGCCGCGCTTCGCGGCGCTTTCGTCGCCCTCGACCACGGCAGAATGTCAGAATACGCGGGCGCAGTGTTTCGGGCGTACTGGGAGGATCTCGAGGACGTCTCCGATGGCACCGTCCTCGGCAGGCTCGCCGTGGAAGCGGGCCTCGACCCAGTCGGGTTTGCCGCTCAACTCGGAGCGCCGGAAATCCGTGACAGGCTTGCTGAGAACACCAACGAGCTGATGCGGCGAGGCGGATTCGGTACGCCGACTTTCTTCGTCAATCAGTCCGACATGTACTTCGGCAATGACCGGCTCGACTTCTTGCGAGAGGCGCTTGCAACGTGAAAACTTTCGATCCGCAGGCCAGCGGACCGCTGAAGGATGTGCGGGTGCTGGACCTCTCGCGCTTGGTCGCTGGCAACATGCTTTCGGCCTACTTGGCCGACTTCGGCGCCGACGTCATCAAGGTGGAGCGCGAAGGCGTGGGCGACGACCTGCGCAGCTGGCGCGAAGCAGGCCATGACATCTACTGGAAGGTGTATGGCCGCAACAAACGCTCGCTGGTGCTGGATCTGAAGTCCGAGCAAGGGCTGCGGCATTTGCGCCAGCTGGTGTGCCGATCGCAAATCTTCATCGAAAACTTCGTTCCCGGCGGCCTGGAGCGCATGGGCCTGGCCCCCGAACAACTGCTGGCGCTCAATCCAGCAATGGTGATCGTGCGCGTGTCCGGCTGGGGCCAGACGGGGCCTTTCAGTCACAAACCCGGCTTCGGTACGCTGGTGGAGGCCATGTCCGGCTTCGCCCATCTCAATGGCTATCCGGATCGGCCGCCGGTGCTGCCGCCGCTAGCGCTTGCCGACATGATCGCGGGCATCTACGGCGCTGCGGGGGTATTGACAGCCTTGCGGGTGGCGGAGAAAGAGGGCTGCGGCCAAGTGGTTGACCTCTCGCTCTTCGAGCCCATCTTCTCGGTGATCGCCTCCGAAGCGGCGAAGTTCAAGGTGACCGGCGTGCCCACCATGCGTTCGGGCAACCAGTCCGGCCACACGGCGCCGCGCAACATCTACGCCTGCAGCGATGGCCGCTTCGTGGCGCTGGCCGGCTCCATGCAGTCCATGGCCATGCGCATCTTTGACACTATGGGCCGACCCGAGCTGAAAAGTGATAAACGCTTTTCCACCAACGGCGAGCGGGTGCGCAACCGCGACGCGCTCGATTCCATCATCGGTTCCTTCATCGGTAGCCGCACGCAGGAAGACAATCTTGCCGTGTTTGAGGACGCTGGTGTCACAGTGGGGCCCGTGTGTTCGGTGGCCGAGCTGATGGACCATCCCTTCATCAAGGGGCGGGAGGCCATCGTCGAGTTGGAGGATGCCGACATGGGCAGCGTTCCCATGCACAACATCGTTCCGCGCCTGTCAATAAGTCCCGGCACCTTCCGCCGACCGGCCCCGCGACTGGGGGAGCACACCGCCGAGATCTTGGCAGAGCTGAGTTCCGAGCACTGAGACGCAAACTGTGCGGCAAGGTCGACGATGCCAGCCAAGACGCATTTGGCGGCGCAATGTAGTGCTACCAGAACGCCCTGCCTAACGTTCCG
The DNA here is from genome assembly GCA_043756275.1 of Betaproteobacteria bacterium. Taxonomy (GTDB): domain Bacteria; phylum Pseudomonadota; class Gammaproteobacteria; order Burkholderiales; family Usitatibacteraceae; genus UKL13-2. The sequence continues at coordinate 2,047 of JAYURJ010000263.1, forward strand.
GCTTTGCGGGCGCGCCCCATAGGACGCAAAACCCCGCGCCGCCCTGCGCTGGATCGATGGGAATTTTTCTTGGCAAAGTCCAGCATTGGCGCGGTGTTTGGAAGCTTTTCGGCCTGAAAGGCGCGCCAATGCTAGGGATTGTAGTTTTTGCGCTGGGAGCCAGCCTTTGCGCTTAAGGCAAACTGTGGGGGCGCTGAAGCTGGATGAACTCGCCTCGCGCTCGCGCGCCAAGCGTTCTATCGAACCAACTTACTCATCCCTTGTCCTGAAACGTGGTCGGCGCGTGATCGGTCTTCACGCGCTTGCCGCCGGGTTCAAATCCGGCGCTGCTCCGGAAAATATTAGGCTTGCGATAGACGGCGAGAATCGTGCAGCCTTCAGCGCTATGCGTCTCGTGCATAGAGGTCGGCTTGCGCCAAACGTACTCGCCGGCGCGGGCGATGCCATCGTGGTCGGAGAAAGAGCCGGAGATGACGTAGCTTTGCTCGATCTCCGGGTGCTTGTGAAACGGCAGTGTGGTGCCCGGCTGCCAACGCAATAGGCAGGTCATCTCGCCGCGCTCTTTGTCTTCATAGAGCACTTTGATTTCGATGCCTTCGAATTGCGAAGGCTTCCAATCCATCTTCGACGGATTCACATACACCGAGCCATTCGGCGTGGGCTCGAGATGCCCGTGAAGCCGTTCAGCGACGGGGGCTGCGGTGTTAGCTGTTGACATGAGTGCTCCTCTTTCAGTTCGTGGTAAAGGCTGCGCGGCGCTATGTGGGCAACTGCGGTTTGCCGAAATAGTGCTCATAGGCGACTTTGCGATCGACCTGAATATCGTTGTGCCAGTACATGACGCGCTTGGCCCAGGCCTTTTGCGAGGCGACCACTTTCGCAAATAGCGGATTATCCGCCGAGCGTTTCTTGATGACGGTATCCCAGGCTTTGAGTTGCGCATCGAGAATCGCCTTCGGCGTCTTGAAGACTTTCACGCCTTGCTTGGTTTGCAATTCGATGTAGTCCTGCGACATGCGGTGCATGCTCTTCCAGCCCATGTCGGCGCTGGCCGCATGGCTTACATGCTTCATGATGACTTTCAGCTCTTCCGGCAGCGCGTCGTATTTCTTCTTGTTGACCATCATTTCGCAGAAGTTGTTCGACATGTGATAGCTCTGCTGGAAATAAAATTTCGCCACGTCCGGAAACCCCATCACGCGATCATCCGTTGCGCTCGCGAATTCAGCACCGTCGAGTACGCCGCGATCGATTGCCGGCACGATATCGGCCGGTGCCATTTGCACGGTCGACATGCCCAGTTCGTCGAACATGGCGACGGCGAGACCGGCGGTGCGGAATTTGATGCCTTTCAGATCCGCGAGCGTTCGAATCGGTTTCTTGAACCAACCCATCGGCTCGCAAGGCACTGGGCCGTAGAGGAAGCTCACCAGATCGAGTTGCGCCGCGGCTTGGATTTCGGCGAATAACTCTTTACCGCCGCCGTACTCGACCCAACCGAGCAGATCGTTTGCGTCCATCCCGAAATCGGGCCCGGCGCCGTAGAGGCCAAAGGCGCTATTCTTGCCGAACCAGAAGCCGGCAAGTCCGTGCCCGCCATCGAGCAAACCCTTGCTTACTGCGTCTGCCAATTGCAAACCGGGAACCACCGCGCCAGCAGGGAGCATGTCAATTTTCAGTTTGCCACTGGAGAGCTCACCGACTTTTTTGCACCAGTCGTTGGCGAACTCGTGGTAGATGAATCGCGCCGGCCAGGTACTCTGGAATCGTAGCGTGATCGGCGTGCTCTGCGCTTTGGCTATCATCGGGAAGCCGCCAACGATTGCGCCAGCGCTTGCCGTGGCGAGGAAGCGTCGTCGCGACGGGGCTGCCGTGGAGGGGGTTGAGGGCGGAGTGGCGGCGTTGGTTACGAGGTCACTTTTCAATGTGGTTCTCCCTAGTCTGTATGCATTAAAGCAAGAGCAGGCGCGAATGTTTCCCCCTCGCTGTAGCCCGTTCAAGACGCGTCCTAGGGCTAAACGCAGCATGCACTGAGGCATAGTGCTTGTCAACCGCACCTTGTTAATTGCACGAGGCGGTAAGGCAAACCGGTCGTTTGCGTTTGCAGTTCAATATACTTGCGAGGATGTACACTTTCGTCTTACCGATTGGATCGTCGGCAAACCAGGAGGCAGCAATGCGCGTAGCAATTCTCATCTATGAGGGAACCGAGCCGATCGATCTGGCGACCTTCGGGGTACTTTCCATGGCGCGACGGGTCGATCCGTCGATTGGAATGTTTACGGTCGCTGAAAAGGCGGGCGTGGTTGAGCTTGCCAACGGTCTGAAGGTCGTCGCCGATTACGGCTACGCCAACGCGCCGCTGTCAGACGTGCTCATCATCACCGGCGGGCCGGGCTGGCAGCAACAAACGAAGTCGATGGCTACGCTCGATTTCATTCGCGCCTACAGTCGCGATGTCGCCGTCGCGGCGGTGTGTACGGGTGGCATGATCCTCGCTGCGAGCGGTTTACTCGACGGCCACAGCGCGACTACCAAGACCGAGATCATCGGGAATGAAATTTCGCCGCTGGCGTTGATGCGGGAAAGGTATCCGAACGTTCATGCGCTCGATGCCCGGCTAGTTGATTGCGGAAAAATTTTGTCAGGTGGAGGCGTCACGCTATGCATCGATATGACGCTCTATCTGATCGAGCGCTTCCATGGTGCCGCGACCGCGCGCGAAACCGCGAGAATCCTGGAGTACTCGGCTGCATTGGCTGCAAATGAAAAACGGTTGCCAACGGTTAAGGTGCCGACCTAAGCGTCCAGCGGTTGAGTAGCGTTTTCGTTGCTGTGTTCGACGCGCGGCAGAACACGCCGACAGCCGCGTAGTAAAGTTCGCGTCATGCCAACGCCTTCCTCGCAGCCGTCACCTTCACGGTCCGCGCGCACCCGCGAACGCATCCTGAAGGTGAGCCTGGAGTTGTTCAACCATCAGGGCGAGGCGAACGTCATTACCGGGCATAGCGCCGATGAGCTTAATATCAGTCCGCTGCTGAGCCGCGACAACAAACTCAAATCGCATTTCAATATCATCGGCCATAAGCGCGATGCGGTGATTGCACTTTGCCACGCCTTGCTCGATGTGCCGGAATCAGGGGGTCACACCGGAATCATGGGGTCAAGTCTCAATACTGTTCGCTTAACCATTCGTGGTGAGACTATCGAAACACGCAGACCTTTCGACAAGCTCATGGCAAACGGCGCGACTTCAACTAACCGAACAGTATTGGTTCAAGTCTTGCAATGCGGGGACGGCGCTGCTAGAAGCCATCAAAACAGAGTCAAAGAGGGTGCGAACGGCTGACGTTAATTAATTTGAAAGACCGCGAATCACACAAACGCGGTTTCTACGTATCGCGCGGCTGGGACGAGAAATCGAATACCGTTCGATTTACACTTGATTTTGATGCGCTGAACAAATAGCGAGGATCAATGCGCAAACACTAAATCTGGCAAGGCATTCAGGCAACTTTCGCCCTGAAAGCCTCATCAAATGGCGTTCTACATATGATTTCGCAGGCTACACGTTAAACCGAAAATGCATCACGTCGCCGTCCTTGACGATGTATTCTTTTCCTTCCAGCCGCATTTTTCCCGCCTCTTTCGATTTCGCTTCGCCACCGAGCGTGACGTAATCGTTAAACGCAATCACCTCCGCGCGAATAAAGCCTTTTTCAAAATCGGTGTGGATCACGCCTGCGGCTTGCGGTGCGGTGGAACCTTTGTGGATTGTCCATGCGCGCACTTCTTTTTCGCCAGCCGTGAAATACGTTTCCAGCCCCAGCAATGTATAGGCGGCGCGGATCATGCGGTCGAGCCCCGGCTCGGTCATGCCGATGTCGTCGAGAAAAACTTTTTTGTCTTCATCGCTCAAGTCGGTAATCTCGGCTTCAATCTTGGCGCAGATCGCCACGACCGGCGCGCCTTCTTTTGCCGCGTGCGTTTTGACAGCGTCCAGCAGGGGATTATTTTCAAAGCCGCCTTCGATCACGTTGGCGACATATAGCACCGGCTTTGCGGTGATGAGGGACAGTGGTTTGATGAGCGCCATCTGATCGCGATCCAGCCCCATGCTGCGCACCGGTATCGCTTCGTTTAGCTGCTTCATCATCGGCTCTAATATTGCGACCAGCTTGATCGCCTCTTTGTCGCCAGCGCGCGAATTTTTCTGCGCCTTGTGCAAGGCTTTTTCAACCGAGGCCATATCAGCAAGGGCGAGCTCGGTATCGATGACAGCGATATCAGAAAGCGGATCGACTTTGCCGACGACGTGAATCACGTTCTCATCTTCAAAGCAGCGCACCACGTGCGAGATCGCATCGGTTTCGCGGATATTGGCAAGAAACTGGTTGCCAAGTCCTTCGCCTTTGGAAGCACCAGCGACCAACCCGGCGATGTCGACAAACTCAACGATGGCCGGAATTTCTTTCAGTGGCTTCACCAGTCCCGATAGCTGCGCCAGACGCAGATCGGGCACTTCGACGATGCCGATGTTGGGCTCGATGGTACAAAACGGATAATTCTCGGCTGCGATGCCGGCTTTAGTGAGCGCGTTAAACGTGGTTGATTTACCAACGTTGGGTAGTCCTACGATTCCACACTTCATGTCGATTCTTTCTTCTCTGTAATTTTCAATGCCTTCACGGGCTTGGTGTGCAGTTTTAACATCGCCCCCTCCATATCGCCCTCGGCAATCATTGGCCAGGCATCATTGGCACGTTGCATGGCGTCCTCAATGGCACGCTCATCGTTCTTGTCCGGTCGATGCAGCACGTAATCAACCACTTCATCGCGGGACATATCGCCATCGAGCTTGGCTGCCATTTCACGCGGATGGCCGATGCCGATACGCAGGCGCCAAAAGTCACGCGTGCCGACGTGAGACACAATATCCTTGACCCCATTGCTGCCCGCCGCGCCGCCAACCTTCATTTTCAGCCCGCCAGGCGGCAAATCCATTTCATCGTGCGCGACCAGAATTTCAGTGGGCTGGATCTGGTAAAACTTGGCCAGCGCACCCACCGCCTGACCGGATCGATTCATAAACGTCGTCGGTTTCAAGAGCAAGACGCCACCTGCCTTTGCGACCTCGCCGTGAAATTTGGTTTCTTTTTTAAACGTGACGCCCAGCTCGCGCGCAAGCAATTCCATCCACCAGAAACCGGCGTTGTGGCGCGTGCGCTCGTACTCGCGGCCAGGATTGCCGAGGCCAACGACGAGTTTGATGGGATTCTGAATTGGCTGTGACATCGGTGGTATCGGTAACATCGGCTACAAAATAAAAATGCCCGCAATCGGTGATCGCGGGCATTCGAATATACAACGCGACAATGGAGCGGATTATTTCTTGTCTTTTCCGCCGGCCTTGTCGTCTTTCTTCGGAGCCTCCTCCTCTTTTGCTTTCTGATTCGCGGCTGGTACGTCGGCTGCGGCGACTACTGGTGCCACTTCTTCAGCTACGACCGCACGCGGAATAATGATGGTGGCAACCGACTGGTCGTCGCCCTTGCTCAGCGCAACCGATTGTACGCCTGCCGGCATAACAAGATTAGAAATGTGCAACGAATGGCCCGCCGCGAGATCTTTCAGATCAACCTCGATGAATTCCGGCAGGTCTTTCGGCAAGCACAAAATGTTGAGCTCGTTGATGATGTGCGACACGATACCGCTGGATACCTTCACGCCAGGGGCGATGTCGGCATTGATAAAGTGCAGCGGCACTTTCATGTGAATCTTCTTGTCAGCGGCGACCCGCTGGAAGTCAACGTGCAGCACGATCTGTTTCCAAGCGTGCATTTGCACGTCGCGCAATAGCACCGGCTCGGTTTTGCCTTCGAGCTCCATATCCAGAATGGAGGCGTGGAACGCTTCGAGTTTGAGCTTGTGATAAAGATTGTTGTGATCGAGTTCGATCACGGTGGCATCTTTGCCGCCACCGTAAACAATACCCGGTACCTTATCCGCGCGACGCAGGCGGCGGCTCGCTCCAGTGCCCTGTCCTTTGCGCGATTCTGCTTTGATTGCAATTTTCATGTGATGCTCCAGTTGATGAATCATTCGCGACCAAATGATTCGTTGTGCAGGTTATCGACCTGCGACGCACTTCAAAATTCTTACTGCAAAATTTCTTCTGCTAATGCTTACCCGGCTATTCGGGAAAGAGTGAACTCACCGAATCATCTTCTGCGATCCGTCGAATCGTCTCGGCGATCAATACCGCCGTGCCAATCTGGCGAATCTTCTTGCACGCTGCTGCATCAGGTTTCAGCGGAATGGTGTCAGTGACCACCAGTTCATCAATCACCGAATTCTGTATGCGCTCCACAGCCGGCCCGGACAACACCGGATGCGTACAGTACGCGACAACTCTTGAGGCACCGTGTTCTTTCAATGCTTTTGCAGCTTCACTCAGCGTCCCGGCGGTATCGACAATATCGTCGAGAATCATGCAAGAGCGCCCTTCAACGTCGCCGATGATATTCATCACCATCGACACATTCGCCCGTGGACGGCGCTTATCGATAATCGCCAAATCTGCGTCTAGCTGTTTGGCGATTGCCCTCGCCCGCACCACCCCGCCCACATCGGGCGACACCACAATCAAATTCGGATAATCGTGCTTCCAGACGTCACCAAGCAAAATCGGTGTGGCGTAAATATTGTCTACCGGAATATCGAAAAAACCCTGAATCTGGTCCGCATGCAAATCCATCGTCAGTACCCGGTCAACACCCGCACCGGTAAGCATGTTCGCTACCACCTTGGCTGAAATCGCCACCCGCGCACTGCGTGGACGCCGATCCTGCCTCGCATAGCCGAAATACGGAATAGCCGCCGTGATTCGCGCCGCACTGGAGCGTTTTAGAGCATCGGCCATCACCATGATTTCCATCAGGTTGTCGTTGGTCGGTGCGCAAGTCGATTGCAGGATAAACACGTCCTTGCCGCGGACGTTTTCCATGATTTCGACCATCACCTCGCCGTCGCTGAATTTCGACACCTTGGCGCGGCCCAACTGCGTACCCATCTGCTTGGCGACTTCTCTCGCGAGCCCCGGATTCGCATTTCCTGTAAAGATACTTATGTTGTCGAATGCCATGCCAGTATTTCTTTCGCCGCGCGTGGAGCATTTAGACTACTTTAACTGGCTGGGGAGGTAGGGATCGAACCTACGAATGCCGGAATCAAAATCCGGTGCCTTACCACTTGGCGACTCCCCAAAACTTTACCTGCTGAACCGGCAAAAAATTCGCTGCCGGTTCCCCTCACTTGCAGTGCGCGTGTCCCACTGCATTGGGCCACCGTTCCGCAGGCGCGCGGCATGCCGCACGAATACCCTGCTTCACCCCCCCAGCCCTCTCCCAAAGGAGAGGGCGAGAAATGCGGCACGATCAAAAAATCATTATCGTGCCGGATCGAACAAAGGATGCCTGGACAACCCTTGAGCAATAAAACCGCTGTATTCCGGCTGCAACAACCCGAACGCGGCTCGTGCATCCTGCTCGATTTCAAACGCGGCAAACAGACACGCGCCAGAACCGGTCATGCGGACACCAAAAACTGATTTTTGACTCACCGCTTGCAGTGCATTAAAATAGCGAAAAACTGCCGGAAACGCTTTCAGAACAACGGGTTGCAGATCATTACGCAGTCCAACAAGCCCGTTCGCCGAAAAGTCCAACATTTTGAGGGGAAACGTGTCCCTTGTCAATTCAGAATGCGCAAAAATAGCCGGGGTCGACACCTGTACTGGCGGGGTTAATACGAGGTACCACCAGCGCGGCAATTCCACTGCCTGTAGTTGTTCTCCAACACCCTCGGCAAACGCGTCACGACCGAAGACAAAGAACGGCACATCGGCACCAAGCGCCAAGCCAATCGCTTGCAGCCTTTCGGTAGAGAAACCCAAATTCCATAAGCGATTGAGCGCCAGCAATGTAGCCGCTGCGTCCGAACTGCCACCGCCCAATCCTCCGCCCATCGGCAGTTTTTTTTCTACCGTAATGTCAGCGCCAAGCGCGGCGCGTCCAGAGTCGGATGCAGCCTCCCGCTTAAGCAACTGCGCCGCACGCACCACCAAATCATCCTGCTCGTTCACGCCAGGCAGGTCTGACCGCCGCCGGATGAGACCATCGCTGCGCGTTGAGAAATGGATCGTGTCGCCGACATCGATCAGCGCAAACACCGATTGCAACAGATGGTAGCCATCCGCACGACGACCGATCACATGCAGGAACAAGTTCAACTTCGCTGGCGCCAGCGCGGTAATGCATTGAGACGAGTCGCTCATTGCGGCGTCCATTCGTCAATCACCAAACGGACTACGGTCCCGCCGCTAGTGGCGGTTACCCGTGAGGCGAATCGATATTGCCCACTAACAACATAGCGCTCTGCGGTAACCCGCCAAATTTCACCGTTGCCAAGCGGCAAATCGGTAATTTCATTCTCGCGCAAGCCAATTCCCTGTACCCACTCAGCCATGCGGTCCAGATCCAGCGCAACACCAAGCAGCGACTGCGTCAATTCCTCAACCGAGACGGCAGTTGATGTCTCGTTTGCCTGTCGAAGCGTGACCATGCGTGTCCGCTTGTTGCTGATGAGTTCAGCGACTTGGATGCCGAGCGGGGAGGACAAGCCAATGCGTTCTTCCTCCGCGCTGCGGTGCCACCGAATCTGCCCGCTATCGACTTTATCGTTGACCCGCACGCTGATGCGACCGTTGAGCGAAAAATAGGCTGCCAACGCGCGCTCGCCGGCAGGCAACGTGGCGATTGCGGGCGGCACTAAAGGCGTTGTTGTGCATGCGCCGAGATTGGCAATTGCCAACAATATCGCGCACACGAAAAAACAGCGCCGCATGTTTGCCCGGCGCTGTCGGCCATCCGCTAGCTGGATATAAATATTCACGGCTTGAATTTGCCCATCACCGTTCGCAAAAGATCGTTTTCAGGATTTTCCATCAGTGCGGTTTGCCAAAGCTTCAATGCTTCCGCACGCTCACCTTTTGCCCAGAGCACCTCACCCAGATGCGCCGCAATTTCCGGATCGCGACGTGTTTGATACGCTTTTCTCAGGGTGGCAAGCGCTTCATCGACACGCCCGCTGCGGTACAGCACCCAGCCCAGACTGTCCTGTATAAACGCGTCGTCCGGCGACAGGCTGAGGGCTTTTTGCACCAGCGTGTAGGCTTCATCGAGGCGTTTATTGCGGTCGGCAAAGGTATAGCCGAGTGCATTGTAGGCGTGCGCGTGATCAGGCTTGAGTTCGATCACTTTCCGCAAATCCGCCTCGAGCACATCAAATTTATTGATTTTCTCTGCCACCATCGCACGGTCGTAAAGCAGATCAGCCGTGCCCGGGTATTTGTTGATCGCCTCCGACAACGCACCGAACGCTTCGTTGAATGCCTTGGCATCACGCAACAATTGTGCTTCGGCCAGAATGAGCTGAATGCGCGTCTCTGGCGCATCGGACTGGGCCGCTTGCGCCTCTTGCAGGAATTTGCGCCCCATCGGCATGCCGTCACGCCTGGCGATGATGCCGGCAATTTTCAGTTGCGCCGTCACAAAATAATCGCCGCTTTTGACTTTCCCATACCATTCGATGGCCTCCGCAGAGCGTTTTTGTGCCTCGGCGACCGACCCAAGATTGAAGAAGACGGGACTGGCATCGCCGGGTTTTAGCTCAACGACACGCTTGAACTGAATATCGGCATCGGCGTAGTCCTCGATCTGCTGCGACAGTAAACCAATCGCGTAAGCAATCTCAGCATCGTTCGGTTTCAGCTTCATGGCGCGGCGGAATTCTTCACGCGCTTCCAAATATCCCTTCTGCGAGGCCAGCAACCGCGCCAACGCGACCCTCACATCAGCCGCCTCAGGGTAGGACACCAAAAATTGCTTCAGAAAATTGCTGGCGCTCTCTTCAGAAGCTTCGCGCAAAATTTGTGACTTCAATATTGCCGCTTGCGTCCAACCCGGGCGACGTTTGTCTGCTTCATCAATGGCAGCGAGCGCAGCCGGGCGATCTTTTGCGACGATGCTCGCCTGCGCAATCGCGAAATACGCTTCTGGAAATTGGCGATAGGGAGTCGATAGCTCGCGCACCGCCGCAGCGACGGCGGCTTTATCGGCAATCCGTGACAGGAGTCCGGGTAACTGCATCAACACGCCCGCCGTTCTTTTGGGTTGGGCGAGCAACTGCGACAAATTTGCCTTTGTCGCTTCAAGCGTTCCCTGGCTACCTGCAACCGTCGCCAAGGCCTGCCGCGCAATCGACGACTCCGGGTCGAGCTCCTGCCACAAGGTGGTGGATTCGAGTGCGGCATCCATTTGTCGCGCCTGAAAGGCAATTTCAACCGCACGCCGTGCCAATCGTGGATCGCGCGTGCGCTGCGCCAAATCAATCATGCCTTTTAACGCCAGCCCTGTGCGGCCCCGCTGACCGGCAATTTCCGACATCAGATATTGATAGAGCATCTGATCGGTCAGCCCGCTATCCTTGGGCTTGGTTGCGTCAGCTACTCCAACAATATCGACCGCAGCAGCGGTCGCATGACCAAACGGGTCACACAACGATATTGCACAAAGCGAGATGACAATTATTTTTTGGCGGATCAGTTTCATGTTGCCAATGCTAAAAATTGGAAAGAAAAGATTGGAACGAAAAGGTCGGTGACGAATGGCGACCGAAAACATTCCTGCGTAATCCGATGTGGATGCAAACGCAGAGGCGAGAATTTGTTTTTGGGCATCCCGCCTTGATCGAATAAACCAGATTCATATCATAGACGTTTATCGAGGCAGAGGCATACTCGCTACAATACAGAGTATCGCTTTATCACGGAGTTCCCATGCCAGAGTTGCCGGAAGTTGAGACCACGCGCCTGGGACTGCTGCCGATGGTGCAGGGCCATCGCATCGCCACTGTGACGGTGCGGGATCGACGTCTGCGATGGCCAATCCCGGGTAACCTCGCCAAACAGCTTTCAGGCAAGACCGTCATCGACATTTCGCGACGGGGCAAATATTTGCTCTGGGATTGCCGTCTCGATAATGCTGCGGATGACTCCACAGATAAACATCGCGGCTATCTGCTGAGCCACCTCGGCATGTCCGGCTCGTTGCGCGCGATAAGCGCGGATAGCGTTGACGCATCGCCCCGAAAGCATGATCACCTCGATATTGCACTCGACAGCGGCATCATCATTCGATACACCGACCCGCGACGCTTCGGTGCGATGTTATGGATCAATGGTGCCGTCCCCAAACATGCCCTGCTCGCGGCACTTGGGCCCGAACCGCTGTCGGATAATTTTAACGGCGCGCATTTATCAGCCGCCGCCAAAGGTCGCAGCGTGAGCGTCAAGGAATTCATCATGAACAGCCAAGTGGTGGTTGGCGTGGGCAATATCTACGCCTCTGAATCCCTGTTCCGCGCGGGCATCCACCCCAAGCGCGCCGCAGGCAAGTTATCTGCGGCCCGGCTTGTGCGCCTTAGCGACGCGATCAGGGACACGCTGCAACGCGCAATTCATGCGGGTGGCTCGTCGCTGCGTGACTACGTGCAGGCGAACGGCGAGCTTGGCTATTTTCAGGTCAATGCCTTTGTCTATGATCGCGCCAAATTGCCGTGCAGGGTATGCAACACCACCATCCGCATGTTTCGGCAAGGCCAGCGCTCGACCTATTTTTGCCCCGGCTGTCAGAAGTAGAATAGTCAAACAATGAACATAAACGCTTCATGACAAAAGCCGCCATCACCGAACGGCTCGCCGACCTGCATTCCTGGCGCTACGGCCTCGGCGGCCAGATTACGCGCGTGCTGGATTTTCTGCGCACGCACGAATTTCTCAGTGAAAATCTGGAGGCGGCGCTCACGAAGGCAGGCGCGCAGGTTGCCAAGGAGCGCGTGACGATCTCGTTTGTCGCCGACACGTCGCGCGGCAAATCAGAACTCATCAACGCGCTTTTCTTTGCCGACCTAGGCCGCAAACTATTACCCTCCGGCCCCGGCAGGACGACCCGCTGCGTTACCGAGTTGCGTTTTAATCGTGACCTAAAAACCGGGCTTAGATTATTACCCATCGAGACCCGCGAAAGCCCCAACCGCCTGACCGAGCTACTCGATGACCCCAGTCAGTGGCGCGATATTTATTTTGACGCCGACAACGCAGAATCCATGGGCCGCGCGCTCGCCGCACTTTCCGAAACCAAGCGAATATCGTTGCGGGATGCAGTTGCCTGGGGCCTGCATGGCGAAGCGGTGGCAGCACCTGAGGACGGCAATGCAGCATTGGTCGATGTGCCGCGCTGGCGATATGCCGTCGTCAATTTCCCGCATCCTTTGCTCGACGCCGGGTTGGTGATCATCGATACGCCGGGCTTCGCGGCGCTCACGCTGGAGCCTGAACTGCTGCGCGAACGCCTGCCAAATTCAGATGCGCTCGTCATGTTGCTCGACATCGCCGATGGCGTGGCCAAATCCGATTTGGCGATGTGGAAAGATCATCTGGGCAGCGGCGTGAATTTGCGTGAACGTGCGAAGGAGCCGGAGACCAACGAATCGAAGCAATTGCGGATGGTGGTGCTCAATAAAATCGACGCGCTCGTTGTTGCAAAACACGACAATCCTGTCGAATCCAATCGCGAGTTGTTGCGCGAAATAGATCGGCGCCTGCGCGATACGGCTGATTTGCTTCGGATTGACCCGATGCGCGTCATTGCGGTATCGGCGCGTCAGGGGCTGACGGGAAAGCTTGCCAACGATAAAGATCAGGCGATGAAGAGCCGCCTCTATCAGCTCGAGCAAAATCTGGGCGCAAATCTGCCGCGCAACCGTCAGGTAGTCCTGACCAATGAGGTGCTCACGACACTGTCAAGCGCGCTGGAGTCGGCGCAGGCGACGCTGGACGGTCAGCGATTCGACACGCTCAACGGCTTGAATCGCCTGAGTCGCTTGCGTGAGAAAAATGAAAAATTAATGCGCTCGGTGGTGTCGCAGGCTGGTGCCCGCCATGATCGGGTCGATAGCGCATTGAAAGAAGTGCGCAGCCTTAAACCGATTCAGGCGCGGTTGGGCGAGGAATTGGTGGCACTCGTCTCGCTGGACACCGCCAGAATCGAGGCGGATCGCGCCAAGAAGACCATCGCAAGCAGCCTGCTTTCGGCCAACACGGTCGAGACTGTCAGAAATTATTTCACTTCAGTCGGCGAAAAGCTTGCCGCCACCGAGCAGAAAATCGAGGAAATCCGCGCGCTCTTCACGACTGTCGGTGAAAAAATGTTCGCTGAATTTTCACTCGGCAAATATGAAGTCCATCCATTTCCTACCCAACGCTTTCACACGGAGCTACAAAAAGCGCGCGCCAAGTCTGACGCTGAATTCACCAAAGCCAGCAATCTGATGATCCGACGCGGGGGATCGCTCACGGAGCAATTTGAAGACCTGATCGTCAGCCGTGTGATCCATATTTTTGAGATCGCCAGCCGCGAATGCGCATCGTGGACGCGCGGGCTCTACACCTCGCTTGAACGGCCGCTCCTTGAAGTGCGGGATCAAACGCAGCAGCGCGTGGGCAGCATCGAACAAATCAAGGTTGCTGAACTCGACCTCGCCGAACGCATCGCAGAATTGCAGGCGCGCATGGATACCTTAAAGAAAAAACACAGCGCCCTTGCCGATGCGCGTGGCAACCTGACACGCTTTGCACAGCAAGATGCCGAAGCTACAACTTAATTTTGTGAAACTCTAGCACTGGCGCGGCTTTTATGGCAATAACACCTGAAGAGGCCCGCCAGTGCTAGTGTTTCATAAAATGTCAATGCGCAACTGCCATCAGGCCACCTTCTGCTGCACCAGCCGCACGAACTTCGTATAAAGCTCCTCCTTCGTTTCGGCATGGTCGAGATCCAGCGGAATGCAATCAACCGGGCACACTTCCACGCACTGCGGCGCATCAAAATGTCCGACGCACTCGGTACATTTGTGCGGATCTATTTCGTATATTTCCAGCCCCTGAGTGATCGCGCCGTTCGGACATTCAGGTTCGCAAACATCGCAGTTAATGCATTGATCGGTGATCTTCAGCGCCACTTAGGAGGCCTTACTTTCCGACTTTGCCTTGCAGCGCCTTGGCCGTCAGCGGATGGACAAAATCGCTCACGTCGCCGCCGAGTGTTGCGATTTCACGCACTATGGTGGCCGAAAGGAACATGTATTTGTCGGACGGGGTGAGGAACATGGTCTCGACACCAGGATTTAGTTTCCGGTTCATGCCGGCCATTTGAAATTCGTATTCGAAATCGGAAACCGCGCGCAGGCCGCGCAAGATGACGTTGGCTTCCTGCACGTTCAGGAAATCAGAAAGCAGGCCCGAAAACCCCATCACCGTCACATTGGGAATCGGCGCGAGAATATCTTTGGCCAACCCAATTCGCTCGGTAAGCGAAAAGAACGGCTGCTTCGCCTGACTGTGCGCGACCGCAACGACCACGTGGCCGAACAGCTTCGCCGCGCGGGCGACCAGGTCTTCGTGGCCTTTGGTGAGAGGGTCAAATGTTCCGGGGTACACGGCTCTGATCATGGTTTGTTCTCAGATCGGATTGGGCGGGGGGTAGAACGGATACGCAATAGCGCAAAGTGTACCGCACCCGCCCTGCCCTGTTTTGCAATTTCCAGTGGCGTTTCAGGCTGTGCGTCAAGCAGCTCGGCAATCGGCGTGCCCCACTCAGCGTAAATAAAGCCGTCGTCCTGCAGATGCGCTGGCAATGTTTTAAGGATCGTCACCATCAACCCGGAGGTAAACGGTGGATCGACGAACACGATGTCAAATTTTTCGCTGTCCAGATCAAGAAATTTCAACGCATCCATCGCGAGCACGCGACACACTGTTGCGGCCAGTGTTTGCTGATTGATTTTCAAAGCGGTGAACGCAGCCGCATTGACTTCCAGCATCGCAACGGCGGCGGCACCCCGAGAGCCCGCCTCAAAGCCAAGTGCACCGCTGCCGGCAAACAGATCCAGACAGCGTTTGCCGTGCAGCGATTGGCCCAGCCAGTTAAACAAGGTCTCCCGCACGCGGTTCGCGGTTGGGCGCAAGCCGTCAACGTCGGGAAACACAATCACACGGCTGCGCCATGTGCCGCCGATGATGCGAATGCGATTGTTGGCTTTAACCGCCTTGGGTTTGCCGGACGTGCTTGGCTTAAAATGCTGGGGCATACTGGCATTCGCAATCACAACGTATTTTTGAATTTATTTTCAACATTCCTTCAAATTCTCGCAGGCTTTTCCCTTGTTTAGCATTTTCGGTTCAAAAAAAACAGACGTACCTGCAGCCGCGCCAGCCGCGAACACGCCGGAGGTCACTGGCTGGTTGTCACGGCTCAAAACCGGGCTGTCCAAAACCCGTGCGGTGCTCAATACCGACGTGTCGGAATTATTCACGCGTCATGGCAGCGTTGATGAAGCGCTGTTCGACGAACTGGAAACGGCGTTGATCAAAGCCGATGTGGGTGTTGGCGCCACCACCCGCTTGGTCACCAGTCTGCGCCGCGCGGCCAAGGACAAAAAAATCGCCGATGCTGCGTCGCTGCAAGCTGAATTTGAAACCTCGCTCATCGAGCTCGTTGCGCCGCTCGAAAAAATGCTCGATACATCGACTGCAAAGCCGTTCGTCATCATGATTGCGGGCGTGAATGGTGCAGGCAAAACAACCACCATCGGCAAGCTCGCGAAATATTTTCAGAGCCAAGGCAAGAGCGTGATGCTGGCTGCGGGCGATACTTTTCGCGCGGCCGCGCGCGAGCAATTGACCGCATGGGGCGAGCGCAATAACGTGACCGTGATTTCACAGGATGGCGGCGATGCGGCAGCGGTGATTTTTGATGCGATCCAATCTGCCAAAGCGCGCGGCATCGATATCCTCCTCGCCGATACCGCCGGGCGATTGCCGACGCAGTTACATTTGATGGAAGAAATCAAGAAAGTAAAGCGCGTGATTAGCAAGGCCGAAGCCACAGCGCCGCATGAAACCTTGCTGGTACTCGATGCCAACACGGGCCAGAACGCGCTGAATCAGGTGAAAGCGTTCGACGACGCCTTGCAGCTTACCGGCCTGGTCGTAACCAAACTCGATGGCACGGCCAAGGGTGGCATGATCGCCGCCCTCGCGGCACAGAACCCGGCTGCGCCAATTCCAGTGAGATTCATCGGCGTTGGCGAAAGCATTGATGATCTGCGCCCCTTCAGCGCAAAAGAATTTGTGAATGCGTTGTTCCGCTAACGTTGCCAACATTTCTGCACACGTGATTTCATTTTCCAATACTGTCAAACGCTATCCGAACGGCTTTGAAGCACTCAAGGGTGTTTCACTGACGATTGAAAAAGGTGAAATTGTCGCGCTCACCGGCCATTCCGGTGCGGGCAAATCCACGCTACTGCGGCTGGCTGCCGGGATTGAAATTGCGTCGCAAGGCACGGTGTCAGTGAACAATCAAAACGTGGGTCAGTTGAAGGAAGCCGGGCTTGCCGTGTTGCGCCGCAATCTCGGTCTCGTGTTTCAGGATCACAAATTATTGTTTGACCGCAATGTGTTCGAAAACGTCGCGCTGCCATTATCGATTGCGGCTTTCTCGCATATTGAAACCGGCAAACGGGTTCGCGCCGCACTCGATAAAGTCGGTTTGTTGAATCGTGAAAAAGCCGATCCCATCACTTTGTCTGGCGGTGAGCAGCAGCGGCTTTGCATCGCGCGTGCCATCGTCAATCGCCCGGCCACATTGATTGCTGATGAGCCCACCGGCAATCTCGATCGGGCCTACGCCGAAACGATCATCGATCTTTTTAAATCGTTCAATCAAGTCGGCGTCACGGTGTTGCTGGCCGCGCACGATGAGGTTGGATTGGCGCGGCTCAACTGCCGCCGCATCACGCTCGAAGCGGGAAAATTGATCGCATGAACGCGTGGCTGATTTCGCACGGTCACGCCTGCGGACGCGCCGTCAGGAGACTGCTCGCGCAGCCAACGGTGACGCTGCTTTCGGTGCTCGTCATCGGCATTGCGATCACGCTGCCACTCGGGCTTTACGTCGCGTTTGCGAATGTGAGCGCTGCCGCCAGCCGTGTGAAAACCGAACCTAATTTGAATGTGTATCTGGCGCTCAACGCGAGCGATCTGGAAGCCCGGGAACTAGGGCGCAAGTTGAAATTAATCGGCCAAGTTGACCGCGTGACATTTATTTCGCGCGAAACAGCGCTTGCCGAAATGAAACGGGTCGACAATCTATCTGATTTGCTCTCCAGTCTGGAAACCAATCCACTGCCGCACGCGTTCTCCATCCGGCCAAAAATGAGTGAGCCTGCCATCCTCGCGGCGCTGCAAAAAGAGATCGCCGCATTGCCGAAAGTGGAAACGATTGCGATGGATTTTGAGTGGGCACAAAAACTGAAACGCTTTGCAACCTTCGCCGAGCGCATCGTGCTGCTGCTCGGTCTGTTGCTGGCCGTGGCGGTGGTATTCGTCACCGGCAACACCATTCGCCTGCAAATCCTCACGCAGAAAGACGAGATCGAAGTCAGCCAGTTGATCGGTGCCACGCGCCGTTTTATTCGACGCCCGTTTCTGTACTTCGGCACCATTCAAGGCGTACTTGCGGGGCTCTTGGCGGTGCTGGCCGTGATTGCCTTCGTGTGGTGGGCGGGCGCAGAAGTGAGCGCGTTGACGGTTTCCTACGGCAGCGATTTTGCGTTGCAGGCACCGTCACTCCAGCAGGCGCTCGGCGTAATACTCCTCTCAGGACTGTTGGGATGGTTCGGCGCATTTTTGTCGGTGTGGCTGTATTTGCGGCGGGTGGCGAATCGTTAGTTGGCAGCAGTCACCGCAGGTACGATTTTTCTGCAGTAGCATGTTTGCACTCAATTTCAGATCAGCGTCCGCAATATGCTCGAGCACACACAACAAATTTGTTTTTATACTCGTCACGGCAGCGTCGCTATCGCCTGCACTGCATCAACACGCAGCCCGGTGATTGCTGTGATCGTGAAGGCTACGAATTGGTTTTCGTATTTGGAAACTTTCATGTTGATGGTGTTTGCATTTGCGTTTTTCGGCCTTGCCGCAGGATCTGCAATCGCCGCAAAGAAAACATCGAAACCGCCCGATGGCATCAAAGTCGCCAGCACAGCGCAACTCGATATTTACGTCGTGAAAAAAGAATCGAAGCCGTGGGCGGTCGAGGGATCGATGCTCAACAGCTTCGGGGCCACCATCGTCGCGCATAAAACAGAGAGCAAACTCGGTTATCAGCACAGCAATCAGGGCATGAGCTCGATCAATGGCGATCTACTTGATCCGTCGATGTGGCAAATCGGCGACTACGATGGCGATGGACTCGATGATTATCGTTTTGTGAAATATCTCTCCAAAGGCGGTTGCCGTACCTGGCAGACTTGGCTATGGCTTCCCGGCAAAGGGCGCTTTACCCTTGGCACGAAAATAAACCATCAAACGGATGCGAGCGGCAGGCCGATCAAGGTTTGTCGATAGGTTTTATTGACGCTGGAGCTGGACCGGAAAACAACTGGCCTGTTTTTGGGAAAATTGGTAAACCCTAACATTGGCACTCCTTTCCAGCCTACATTGCCACGAAAACCTCATGGATAGACGTTATGTATAAATTATGTGCCTCGACGTTGAAAGCGCCTATCTAAAAACATTTATTTGTTTTTTTTCAATGCGTTAGTCAATATCTCCAGCTAGGGTTAAAAAATTTTTGCCCTGCTCATGGAACTACTTTTGGCATTAGCACTCTATGTTCAAGAGTGCTAAAATTAACCAACCCGTATGTGCGGGATTAGTGGAGGTCAAGTGACAACTGCTACGATGAATTTGCCCGCGCTGTCAGTGGCGAGCATTGAAAGCTACATTTCCGCCGTCAACCGCGTGCCGATGCTCACCCCTGAGCGGGAGCATGAGCTGGGCATGGCATTGAAAACCAATGGCGATCTAGCCGCTGCCTCTGAGATGGTAATGTCGCATCTGAGGCTCGTGGTGTCGATTGCGCGTAAATACACCGGCTACGGTTTGCCACACGCAGACTTGATTCAGGAAGGCAATATCGGCCTGATGAAGGCAGTGAAGCGTTTTGACGCCGACCGTGGCGTGCGCTTGGTATCTTTTGCGGTGCATTGGATCAAGGCCGAGATTCACGAGTACATTCTGAAGAACTGGCGCATCGTGAAGGTCGCGACGACCAAAGCGCAGCGTAAATTATTTTTCAATCTGCGCAGCATGAAGCCAAACTTCGGCACGCTTTCGCCGACCGAAGTAAAGGAAGTCGCGCGTCAGTTGAACGTGAAAGAAACCGACGTCACCGAGATGGAAAAGCGTCTAACCGGACAGGAAATTTCACTCGAACCGGCTAACGACGATGAAGACAGCACGTGGGTGAGCCCGATTGCGTATCTGCAAGACGCGACGATGGAGCCCGCCGAGCGCTTGGCCGCCACCCAAAAGCAGACAGCGGCGACAAATGGACTTGAGGCCGCGCTGGAAAGTCTGGATGAGCGCAGCCGTCACATCATCAAATCTCGTTGGCTGGTGCAGGAAGGCGAAGGTAAAGAGAAAACACTGCACGAGTTGGCCGATCAATTTGGTGTCTCTGCCGAGCGGATTCGCCAGATTGAAGCAAAGGCGATGCAGAAAATGAAAGCGGCATTGAGCGATTACGATTCGATACGATAAATAGTCTTGCCGCCAACAAAGGGGCTGCGCATCATGCGTAGCCCCTTTGTTTTTCTGGCACATTCAATGGTTGGCGATTAAACTAATTTGAACCGGGTGGCTCTCATGAGCAGTGCCCGAACAATCCCGCGAAGGATTTCACCATGTCCCTGAACAAGCCCACGCCGCTGTTTCGTAAAGACGCTAACGATGAAGAGGACGCAACACCTTCTGAGTCGCCCGAGCTGTCGGGGTTGCCGGGTTTACCAATCTCGGAACGCATTCGCTCGCGCCTGGAGCTCGCCAATCATCGCTACAACGCAAACGACAACATTTCCGCTTTTCTGAAAGAGGGCGAAGTTGAATTGCTGAAGGCGGAAGTCGAAGCAAAGATGGCTGAAGTGCTGAAGAGCCTCGTCATTAATACTGAGACCGACCACAACACGGCAGAAACGGCCAAGCGGGTCGCGAGGATGTATCTGACCGAAGTATTCAAGGGTCGCTACGAGCCGATGCCGACGGTGACTGAATTTCCCAACGTCGAGCATCTGAATGAATTGATGATCGTCGGACCGATCACGGTGCGTAGCGCGTGCTCGCATCACCTCTGCCCAATCATTGGCAAAGTGTGGATCGGCATTATGCCCAATGGCCACTCCAATCTGATCGGCTTGTCAAAATATGCGCGTATTTGCGATTGGGTAATGAGCCGACCGCAAATTCAGGAGGAAGCCGTCACGCATTTGGCCACGATCTTGCAGGACAAGGTGAAGCCGGATGGTCTGGCGATTGTGATCGAGGCTGATCACTTTTGCATGCACTGGCGCGGCGTGAAAGATGCTGAGTCGCGCATGACCAACAGCGTGATGCGCGGCTCGTTTCTGAAGGACCCAAATTTGCGGCGGGAATTTCTGTCGCTGCTTAGCAGGAAAAACAGTTGATCTTCAACTGAATAGTGGAGAGCAAGATGCTGGTGCGTTTATTGTATGCAAGCAGGGCGGCGGACAACGTTTCTCAGGAAGAACTGCTGAAAATTTTGTCTCAATCAAAATCAAACAACCCGGAGAGCGGCATCACGGGCGTGCTTTGTTCAAGCGGACGAATTTTTCTGCAAGTGCTTGAGGGCGGAAGAATGCAGGTTAATGGTTTGTACAATCAGATCGCCGCAGACCCGCGTCACAAAGACGTGGTCATTCTTTCCTACGAGGAAATCAGCGAGCGAAAATTTTCTTGCTGGTCTATGGGCCAAGTCAATCTGGAGCGAATTAATCCCTCGCTACTGCTCAAATACTCGGAGTGTGCAACGCTGGATCCGTACAGCGTGTCCGGCAAGGCCTCGATGGCGCTATTCGACGAATTGATGGCCACTGCGTCGATCATGGGGCAGGCCAGCGCTTCGCCATCGGCAGCGCGCTAAACCCCAATCGCTAATTGCCAATCACCACCGTAATCAGGGTTTTGCGGCGATAACCTGAATTTCCACCTTATACGCGGGCCTCGCGAGCTTTGCCTCGACCGTGGCGCGTGGCGGGGTGTGGCCTGCGACAACCCATGCATCCCAAATGGCATTCATTGCCGGGAAATTTGCCATATCGGTGATGTAAATTGTTGTCGACAGAATTCTGGTTTTGTCGGTTCCTGCCTCGGCCAGGAGTTTGTCGATAGTGGCGAGCACTTGCGCGGTCTGACCTGAAATATCCTGCGTTGTGTCGTCTGCGACCTGCCCCGCAAGATAAACAGTTCCGTTGTGAACGGCCATATCCGACATGCGTGGGCCGACGTGAAATCGTTGAATGCTCATAAAAATTCCTTGGTTTTAAAGTAGTCTTTGAATATCAGGCGCGATTTTATCCGCTCCCAAACCGTAATTGATAAACAAGCGTAAGCGCCCTTGCGGATCGAAAACCAATGAGGCGGCGGTGTGATCGACCGTGTAGCTTTCAGGGGTTTTGCCTGCTGCCACGCGGTAAATAATCTTGAAATCCGCCGCCACTTTTTCGGTGGCCTTTGTGTCGCCAAACAGACCGAGGAATGTGGGATTGAACGATGGCACATATTTGGACAATAGCTCAGGTGTGTCGCGCGCCGGATCGAGCGTGACGAATAATACCTGTAGACGGTTGGCGTCCTTGCCGAGCATTTGCATGACCTGCCGCATCTCTGAGAGTGTGGTGGGACAAACATCCGGGCAATGCGTGTAACCAAAGAAGATCACCACCACCTTGCCACGGAAATCCGCCATGGTGCGTGGCTTTCCGGTGTGGTCGGTCAAACGGAAATCGTTCCCGTAACCCTGAATGCCGGTGATATCGAGCGAATTAAAAACAGGCTTGTTTTCACACCCGGCGAGGAAAAGACACAGTGCGCAAAACGCAGCAACGACAACTCGCATTGTTAGCCCCACACTAACGGAGCGTAATGATCGATCAGCAGTGCTGCAAATAATAAGGACAGATACAAAATCGAGAACGCAAACGTGCGTCTGGCGAGTGCGTCGCTGTAGTAACGCATAAGCTTGACCGCGTAATACAGAAAGATGCCGTCCAGCACGAGTGCTGACAACAGATAAATCCAGCCGGCCATCCCCACGACAAACGGCAGCAACGTCGCGGCTGAAAGCAATAACGTGTAAAGCAACAGATGCAGCTTCGTGAATGCGTCGCCGTGAGTGACCGGCAACATCGGCACGCCAGCTTTCGCGTATTCATTTTTTCTGTACAACGCTAACGCCCAAAAATGCGGTGGCGTCCAAGCGAAAATAATGAGGAAAAGGAGCAATGCGTTGGGGTCCACCACCCCCGCGACCGCGGCCCATCCGAGTACCGGTGGCATCGCGCCGGATGCCCCACCAATCACAATATTCTGCGGTGTGGAGGGCTTCAGGATTACGGTGTAAATAATCGCGTAGCCGACAAAGGTGGCAAGTGTCAGCCACATCGTGAGTGGATTCACGTAACGATAAAGCACAATCAAACCAGCACCGCCAACAATGCCTGCGAGCAGCAGGATTTGCCAACTTGTGATGGAGCCGGTCGCGCTAGGTCGGGCGCGGGTGCGCGCCATTTTCCGGTCGATCTGCTGTTCGACCAAACAGTTAAACGCCGCCGCCGCGCCCGCGACCAGCGCGATGCCCAGCGTGCTGGTGAGCATGAGCGGCACATCCCACGCAATGC
>JAYURJ010000264.1:0-24980 GCA_043756275.1 Betaproteobacteria bacterium
CACATGCTTGCCCTTCTGGTATTTGTAAATGGTGTCGGCGAAATGGTCTTTCTGCGCCTCCAGCAATACGTGCGACAGCTTTAATTCGGCGGCGTGTCCCGCAGCGGATATACCGGCCGGACCGGAACCAATGATGGCGATGTCGAATTGGTCACTCATGGTTTTGCTCCTGCACCCGTTTGGCTACGCAACTCTTTGAGGAGGGTTTCAAATTCCTGCGGCTTGTATTGCTCATCCTTGGCCAACGATCGGGTGAGCTTCTTCAAGCTCGCGTTGAATTTTTGCGGCGCCGCCATTGCGCCCTGCTTGGCTAAGAACGCGCCGATGCTGCCGATGGCCAGTGTTGCCTGCTCTGCCGCCGCGTAATCGCTATAGGTGCCCTGAATCCCGTCCTCGATCAATCGCGACAGCACCGCAGCCATGGTTTGGTTCGAAAACGTGGCCCCGGACATGAGAGGAATAGTCTCCTGCGCGAGTTTTTTCAATGCAGCAGCTTCGACAAAAGCATCGCCCTCGCCAGCGATTGCCCGATGCAGTTTTTGTGTTTGTGCAACGACACGGTCACCCAATGCCGGATCAAGCGCACGCGTGATGGCACGCAACATCAGCATGTTCGAATCATTCAGGCGCACCAGTCCCGGTGAAATGCTTGGGCCAAAAGCGGTTTTCGGTTTCCAGCGATTTTCCGACATTGGATGGTGGCAGGCATGGCAATCGAACAGCACCAGCTCCGGAAACACACCATCGCGACCTCGTTTCGGATCGGCCAGAATGCTCATGGTCTCACTCACCGCAAGCGCCTGCCCGATCGCCCATGTTTTCGCGCCGTCCCAGACTTTTTTGCGTTCGCTGTAATCCTTGTCCACCACAAAATGTTTTGGTGCAATCTCGGTGAACGTATCGAGCTCAAAACTCATGCGCGGGTGGCCTGCCCCCATGATGCGATGGGTGACGAGCTTGTCCTGATTGCCGTAGTGACAGGACATGCACAACTTGGCGCGGGCGACAGCGTCCGACGTTGGATACATGCCGTCTTCAAGGTTCTTGGCGTGCTGTGCCGCCGCAGGATTATCTGGCTCAACGTGTGTCTTGATCCATTTTTGCGCCGGACCATGGCAGCCTTCGCAGGTAATGCCGTCAGTAATCTTGAAGCGTTCTCCGCGACGCTCCTGGGGCACCACGTGGGCATGACAATCAAGACAGATTTTGGCTTCATGGGCGGGCTGCTTGAGTCCCATATTTGTAGCGATGCGACGTGAACGCTCATTCAACAAGACGTTGTAGGCACGTGCGTGCTTGTCGGTGCGCGACCATGTGAGGTACTCGTTTTGCAGCACGGTCGAATCTTTCCAGAGCTTGATGGAGCCGTGGCAGAGGCTCGATGCGCACGTGACAGTGCCGAGCGTTTCATGAGGCGACTGATAAGGTAGCGGCTGCGCTCCGGCGTGCATGGTGGTAAGCGGCATCGCCAACAGGGCTGCCCCGGTGGCAAGTTTCGACGCGGTCTGTAGTGTCGACCACCACATCATCCATCGCTTCATTTTTTTACTCCTGCGGGCCTGGCGTCAACAAATCCAGCCCGATCAATTTCGTCCTTCACCGCCCACAACGACCCATTGGGATTTCGATAGAAACGTGCCATCTCGTCGCTGGAAAATGGTCGCGAGCCGATCCGACCGAATACTGCAATTTGTCCGCCGGTTTCATCCACACCGCGATCCCGGTCGAGCCCTTTGGCCACCCCAAGCGCGGCCGATTTTGTCTTGCGCCAGGCAATCAACTGCGGCTTCGGCTCGGGCGAAAAACCGTAAAACTTCGGCTGCGAATCAGGCGACGTCAGTTGAATGACCTTCAGTCCATTGACGCCGTCGGCAACATACGCAAATAGCGACGCATTGGTCGATCCGACGATTACATCTTGCGCGTCGTTGAGCTTTCCGTCTGCGGTAAAGCGTGTCAGTTCCCTCGGCGCATGAGGCTTTTCAACATCGACAATGACAAGACCATCTTTACCGGCCGCGACATAGGCGTAGGTGCGGGCGAGATAAATGCCGCGTGCATTCGGCAACGACACATTCGCCGTGCCCACCAGTGCCGGTTTTTCAGGTGAAGTGACATCAATGGTCTGCATGCCTTCGGCAGTCGTCACAAACAGGTAGCGGAACTGTAGCGCCGAGGCCCGCATATCGCGCAACGGTAACGTGGCCGCGACTGTCGGCTTGAGCGGATCATTGAGATTCAATATCACCAGACCTGCATCGGTTGCGACATAAGCGTAGAAACCACCCATGGTGATATGCCGCGCGCCTTTTAATACGCCGCTCTCATTCCATGTGATTGCGCGTTTGAGGAAGTTGTTGCGTGGCTCGCCGTCAGCAAATGTATTCACGTCAGTGACGATCAGGCCTTCCTCAGCATCGACGATAAACGCGTAGTTATAGATCGGATGGAACGGCTGTTCCTCGTTGGTCACGCGCATCAGGTCGCCCTTGTTTCGTTCCGGGGCAATGGCCTGATTGGTCGGCAGCGCCATGCAGGTGGCATTCTTGCTTGCGAGATGGGCGTTATGACCGAGTGGTGAAAACGGCGCGGAAATAATGCGCTGCGAGATCCCCTTGTTGGCGATATTGGCGACGTCATATACACGGAAACCACCAGCCCCTTCGGCCACGAACAGGTATTCTCCGCGGAGCATCAGGCAGCGTACTGCGCCCACCGTCGAGTGGTTATGCGCCTCAGGCAATTCCTGCCCACGCTTTTGGTGATCCGCGAACCAATCCGGGTATGCGTATTTTTGCAGATAGCTGCCAATCACAGCCTGCGGCTCATCCCATTCCGTCACCTGCACCGCCTCAACGTTTTTAGCCGAACCCACCCACGCGTTGAACCCGACGAAGTTGACGAAGTTTGTTCCTTGCAACAGCAACTGCGCCATGATGGCGTTGTTATCGTTGGCTTGACTTAAGTGGCAATCGCTACAGGTTTTGGTTTCAGTTTTTCGTTCGGTATGCGGGTAATGCGGCGCGAACGCCTGGGACGAAAAGCCGCTGGACGCAATCGGCGGTTGCTGGATGTAAATACGTTCCCGATTGGAGTTGGTCGAACTGAGCAGCAAGGCGGAGCTTGAGCGAATCGGTGCGATGCGAGCGCCCTTGACCGGGCCGTGCTTGCCGAGCTGGAACATATCGTCGCGTGCAACCTGCGGATTGTAGGTCGCGTAATTGCGGGTTTCGCCGCCTTCGTAATGCAGGCGTTCAGTTTTCCAGTTGGCCTGAATCGGCAGGTGGCAGCCCGCACACGATGTTGTCCACGACAAATGACAGGTGTAGCAGGTCATCTTCTCGTTTGCATGCGCATATTCGGTCTTGCCATCCTCAATGGGCGGTCCCCATTTTCCATCGCGGCCTTGCTGCCCTGCATGCATCAGCTTGGCGCGTGCCGCTTTCTCGTTGTAATTCGCATGGCCCGGGGTAACGCTATCTTTGACGAGGCTCATTTCCCATTCAAGTTTTGGGTCGAGCGCTGATCGCTGGAAGAGCTTACTGCCGATCCACTCGAAACGCTTGCGCCCATCCTGCGTGCGTAGCGTGAGCAAGTCGCGCCCGCCCGGCTTGGCAGCGGGACCGCTGGTTTGCAGGGTTGGATACTTATTCGCCGTGCCGTGGCAGTCGGCGCAATCGATCTCCACTGCGGCAGCGACCTCACCGTAGATGTGGCCATTGCCGTGCGCATCCTGCGAGAAATGGCAATCGACGCAGTGCATGCCGATGTCGAGGTGAATCGAGGTCAGATGCACGGCTTTCTGGAATTTTTTCGGATCGGTGTCGTCGACTGGTTTGTTTTCCTTGTCGAGCAGCGTGCCCTTGCGATCACGCTTGAAGATGTAGCGGAAATTCCAGCCGTGACCGTGGTAGTCGGCGAACTGGGTGTCTTTGAGCGTGGGGTTAAGCTCCGAGACTTTCTTCGAGAATTCAGGATCGCCCCACAGGCCGCGAATGGAAGCTTCTTCGGGATTGCGATCCAGAATTTTCCTTGCCTCTGCATCGGTCGGATATTTTTGCTTCTTGGGCCACATCGACGGCGCATCGGCTTCGTAGTCCCACATCGTGGCCCCGTAGAAGCTATTCACAAATACGTTTGGCTGATGCATGTGGCAAACCATGCACTGCGACGAAGGTATCGCGCGGGTAAATTCATGCTTGAGCGGATGACCGGATTTATCTTTCGAAATCGTCGGGTCTACCGTCTGGGATTTGCCCTCATGGCCAAATTTGGCGTACGGGCCTGAACGCGTGGGATCACGGTCGTTGGCGTAGACCGTGTGGCACGCCGTACAGCCCGAGGAGCGATAGTCACCCGGCTGTTCGTTGGTACCCAGGAACCAAAGATGCGGATCGTTCAAGCGCGTCTTGGTGATGTTGATGACTGGTACGGCGATGCGTTGTCCCGTGCCGGGGCCGCGATTGGACTGCTTAATATCGGGGCGACCGGGCTCGTCGAGTTTTTGCAGAACACCCGAGCTGTTTGGTATGCCGACTTCAGGAAAGCCGCTGATAATCACCTTGCCGCCGCGCTCGAAGACGCGAAAAATATCGCCCGGCGGAATTGTCTCCCATGCAGGCAGTGGTGCCAGCGATGGCAGGATACCCATCTTGGTCATGTGCTCGGTGACCGGCACCGGGTTTTTGAGTGTGGCACCGACGCTGTCTGCGGTGTACGCCTCGCCAAGAATATAGCGCTTGTAGGGCAGGATGCCGTTGTTGTACGAAGCACCACCCCACAACATGGCGCTGGTGGACATGAGGCTGCGTTCGACCTGTTGCACCGTCTCCAGATGGCAGGCACCGCACGCATCGCGCGCAACACGCAAATCACCCGGGTTGATGAAACGGATGAACTCCTTTGATTCTTTGTTGAGCTTGGCGTAGGAGCCTTTTGGATTGGCTGAGTCAGGCGTATTCCAGACTTTCGGGTAGCGCGGGCTGATGTGCGCGCGGTTCATCGCCATGCCATAGAGCGCTTCGTCTTTGCCTTTGTAGTCGGCGTCCTTGGGCCGCTTCACGGCCACATCACCGCCGTGGCAATCGGTACAGCCCAGCACCACGCCGGGATTGGCGTGCATCGTGTGGCGATCCGTGCCGGTATGGCATGACACACAGCCGGCCGATTTCTTGTCGGCGTCCTGCACCGTTTGGCGCTCAGGCGCCGCCGGATGGCTGGTGTATTTGATAACCTGCGCTTTCTCGCCGTCTGCCGCGTGTGCGACGCCGGAAAATCCGAATGAGAGGGATAAAAATGCCAAAGTCAAGCACTGGCGGGCTTTTACGAGCAATATTCCGCCAGAAGCCGCGCCAGTGCTAGTGTCTACAATATGCATGTGGGGAGTCATGTTAGTAAGTCAACAACAAATTCAGGAGAATCGAATATTGCGGGCCACGCTTGTCTTCTTCATAAAGTTGCTTCAGCCCCTTGCCTGGCAATAGCGCGGCAGCCGAGGCATTGAACACAAAATTCTGCGACATGAATGGGCGGTACTGCGCGCCGATAGACACATCAACGCCGAGATCTTTTGACGGCGGCGATTGATTCCGCAGCACGCCGAGCACCGATGTGTTCACGAAATTCAACTTCGAAACATTGGCCAGCAGGCGAATCTCGGGCGAAATATCGGCATCCGCCCCGAAGCCAAACAGTGTCAATCCGGGGTTGACGAAATTCGATTGGCCCTGATCCTTCGTTGAGCGCAGCGACGGCAGCACGCCATTACGACCAGACAACGCGACGCCGCCACCGCCGATGAAGGGGACGCCCTGACGAATGAAGAAACTGGTGTCGGCACCCGCGAATTGGGGGTTCTCCAG
The DNA here is from genome assembly GCA_043756275.1 of Betaproteobacteria bacterium. Taxonomy (GTDB): domain Bacteria; phylum Pseudomonadota; class Gammaproteobacteria; order Burkholderiales; family Usitatibacteraceae; genus UKL13-2. Next base: position 5,862 of record JAYURJ010000264.1, read on the forward strand.
AATGGCATCAAAACCGGTCGCCTTGCCATCAAACGGGTTCTTGTCACCGCTGGCGATCAGCGCGTTGGCGCGTACTCGCAGCCAGGAAAAATCACGTGACAATTCCGCAGCCGCAAAACCTGCACGAATCGATTGCCGTTGTTGCGCGATCGGATGGCGATCATCCGTGCCGAACACTCCGTAAATCGACGATGTCAGATTCCAGACGCCAAAATGACCGTCGCCATTCAAGCCAAGATACGTCACCCGGTAGTTGTGTGGCCGCGAATCACCCTGCACGGCCGGACGAATCAGGAAACCATTGGTGTCGTAATAGTCGCGCCCGGCTTCACGATTGATGTTGTGGATGATGGTCGCTTGGGTGGTGTGCCCGAGCACGGGAAAATCCTGCTTGTACACGTTGGCGACTAGCACGTGATCGCGACGCACTTGCTGGCTAACGTCGTTCAGGCCGCTGTTGGTGTCTTTCTCCATGCGGCGAAAATAAGCGAGGTTGTACTGCAACTGATTGTTGTCGCGTATCCCGAACAGGCGCACGCCAACCGGCACATCCTGGAAGATGAATCCACGGAAATCCGAAATGAACGGCTGAATGCCAACGCGTATTGAATCAAAATCGAAACGATCTGATACGTTGCGCAAGTGCACGTCGGCAAATGCCTCCTGAATACCGAGATGGGAATCAGTACGTGTTTTGCCTTCACGGGGATCGATGCGCAACCCACGCACTTCGCCGATGCGGGCATGATTGATTTGAATCGCGGGCACCAGACGGAATTCGTAATCCGGCGGCTTGAATGTGGTGTTGCCCTTCAATACGGCGGCAGAAAAAATCAGCGTTTCGACCAGCACGGTTTGACGCGAGCGCCCAAACTGATCGTTTGCGTTGGGACGCAACGACGATTGCGCGCCCGGTGGCGTGGGCAGGCGGCGTGTTTCGATTAGCGTGTCGGAAATGGCGGAGAGTGCCAGGAACCAATCCGGCCCCCACTTTGCAAATGGCTCGTAGGGTTTGTCGCCTTTGTATACGTTGTGGTTGTAGGGGTCATACCATGGAAATTTGAAGCCCAGACTATCCATGATGCGCCAACGGTCCGGCACCGAGACCGACTCACGCGGCATCAACGGCGTGGGTGGCGGCACTTGTTTAGGATCGATTGGCGGCAATTCGTACTTGAGCGGCACGCCCTGCGGACGCAGCCTTTCCACAACTGTCTCATCAACGGCGCTGTCGCTGGCCTTTACGGGGTCGGCAACGGGTGCCGCTTGCGCGAAGCTGCTCGCATGCGTTGCACCCAGCACCGCTGCCACGATCAGCTTGATCACTGGGCGATTTAGCGTGCATATCGACACAGAAGGCGGCAGAGAAGAAATTGGCAAGGACATCGCTATAGTCCTTCGCACACGTTTTGCTCGGTGGAGTCATTGAACGGCGCTTGCGGGCAATTCACGTAGCGCAGCCGCGTGCCTTCGCCGCGCGGTGCCAGGTTATCGGCACGGATTGCCTTTGGGGCATTGCCGATGCCATTGGCGAGAATCCTGCCTGCGTTGGCGAGGCCGAGAAAAGACACCATGTCATCCTGATCGATACCGTCGCCGGAAATACCGATGCCACCGATGAGTTGATTATTTCTGTAAATCGGAAATGAGCCGGGGAAAATCTGGATGCCGTTCTTCGCGCGCGCCAGACCCGTGCACCCGACTGCCGCCGATCCTGTCGCCGAGGCGATAATCGCGTTGTAATTCAGATCGAGTTGAAGGCCGAGATGAAACGGGCTCCAGTTGTTATACGGCGTGCTGAACGGCCCCGGCTCAGTCCCGCCAATGCCATCCGGGAAGAACGGCCGCGCGAGATTGCCAACCGCGCGATTGGAGAAGGCGATGCCGTTTGCAAACATGGTCTGGTCATTAAAAAACTGACGCGTCGTCGCCATGTAGGCGGCAAATGTACGAAAGGATGGCACCGAGTTGCCGCTTGCACCGATGTAGTTTGCAGTGGGCAAGGCAGATATTTCGGCGGCGGCGTTCACATGAGAAAACAGCAACGCTGAGCGCGCCTTTTGCAGTGAGACATCGGTACCAAAGACAGGGCCGTCAGGGGTACGCGCCAGACCGAGTACCTCGCCTTGCGTATCGACAACCGAGATGGTTACCTGAACCGCTGACCCCAACGGTCGTCGAATTTGTGCTCGCGCACGGTTGGCGATTTTTAACGCCTCCTGAATGACTGTCGTGACGTCAGCAAGTTTCAGCAGTCCATCCGTTCCGTCGCGAACCGGGTAGCGATTTTGATTGCCGCTGTCGACGAGAATAAAGCCGCCTTGCGGCGCGAACGGGCCGGTGTCGGCGCGAAAACCCGATTCGGCACTGCCAAACGAAACGCCCGCCCGTAACACACCATCGAAATAACCGCCGATGGCAACTACCGCGCCGGGCAGCGAGGCGAATGCGGGTGCCGCGCCGGTGGACTGTACCGCCTCGGAATCGACAAAGCGGAATGTGCGGCCATCGGCAGTGATGCGGTTGGCGCGGATGTCATCGGGTGCAGAAAAACCAATCGTGCCTGCGACCGCAATCAATTCATCGTTGTCCTGGTCAATGTCGGTGATGTCAGGATCAAGACCATAAATACCGTCAGCGATCACGCCAATGCCGCCGACAAGGCGGTTATTCTTGTACAGCGGCAGTCCACCCGGATCAGCGGCAAGACCCAATGGCGAGCGTTTCGGACCAACGCTGCCGTGCTCAATGCGACGCATCAGATCGGAACACGAGAATTGAGAAAATTGCACGCCATACAAGGGGCCAGCAGGCTGGTTGAATTCACGCGGGTTGAAATTTTCCTGCACGATCTGACTGGCGGTCCGCGTCGTAAACGCATTTCCGTTTGAAGACAGATACGCGCCGGTGATCGCTTTTGTGAGTGCGGCAAACGTATCCGGAAGAATATCGATGTTCTCAAGTCCGCCACTCACACCGCGGACGGTACCGATACGGAAATTTGTTCTTGCCCCCGTCATCCGAAACACGCCCAGGACATTGCCGACGCGATCTACGACCGCGATCGTCGCAGGCTGCCTGCGGGCGGTGGCCTCTGCGCTGGCTTGGGCGATGACGCGCTGAACATCTTCCACAGTGAGGAAATCGGTCGCCGTCGCGGGCGGCGTGCAACTGCCGGTGCAAACCGCCGTCCCGACATTGCCGCTACCACCGCCACAGGAACCCAGCAGTCCGATCACAACGACCGCACTGAGCGTTAACAACCGTCGAATCATTGCGGCGCTCCGCCTGCTTTATTCGGCGCTGGCAGCGCGTGCGGCCCGGCGTGATACGTATTGGACGCGACCGTTTTCGGCAACAATTTTGGTTGATTACTTCCCGGCAGGATGGGCGGAACGCCGGATTTTGGGCTACCCGTGTGGAAGCCGTGACAGGTCTCGCAGGTACCGGGCGCTTTATCCTTGGACGTCACGTTTCCGCCATGGCACTCGCGGCAATTTTTAATGTCAGGGATGGCAATGTCGGCGCTCTTCTTAGATGTTGCGACCTCATGACACGAACTGCATTTATAGGTGTCGTGGCGGCTATGCGGAAAACGTGCTTTTGGCAGCCAATGCCGGGTCACCGCAATCGGTGCAATTTGCCAACTGGTCGCAGGATCCGCTGTTGCCTCACCACGTTTGATCTGGTGACACTCAAAGCAGACGCGCACTTCAAACAGTTCCTGCGAAATTTTGTCGGCTTTGGTGCCAGCCCACGTGAGCGCGGCTTCACGCCTGGTTTCGCCGATGCGCTGGCCGGGCCGCTTGATACCGTCTTCGAGCACCACATCAATTGGCGCATCGGTGAGCGCCGCTTGTGCGTAGTGTTCTTGCAAGGTCGCAATGACATCGGCGACTTTGCCGTGTGGCACCTGGCGGGTCGTTGCCTTGGGTTCGAATTCGAGCGAGTGGCAAGACTGGCAGTGTTCAGCCATCGTCACTGGCTTGAATCGGGTGCCGGTCTCATCAGCGACGTGACAGTTCTTGCACTCCATCTGCGCTTTGCCGTTCGGGCCACGCAGGCCTTTGGGGCTCATATGCACATCGTGCGGAAACTTCAGCCCGGATGCCTCAACAAAACGCGCTTTGTCATCTTGTTGAATGCGAACAAGTGCCTCAGCCCCGATTTTCCCGGGTAACAGCATCGAGACCTTGAACGGCGGATGGTCCTTGGTGAAGTCAGCAACATCGGCAACACCGGTCTTCGGATGCTGTGACTTCAGATTCTGGTGACAATCGGTGCAGAGCGGGGAATCGCTTCTAACCAATCCCATCGGCCCTTTGTGGTCGCGATGGCAGGACGAGCAGCGGGTATCGCCAAATATGCTGGTATGTACCGCTTTGGCTTCTTTGGTGTCGAGGGCGAAATGCCAGCCGATTTTCTTGTGGCAATCTTCACACGCCCCGTTCGTCACCTGTACGAAAGGCTGCTGGTGACAAGCGCTACAGTTGCTGCCAAAACTCGCATGCGCGCTCGATAACGGGCCTACGTCCCAGGACGCATCGGCCGTCAATCCGGCAGTCGCGGGGGCAACTTTGCCGCTCCCACGATCAAGCGCATTGAGTACTGGCCAGACAAGAAAAACCAGCAATACGAGCCCACCGGCCAACCAACTAAGGGTACGTTTGGAAAGCCACGTCGATTTCAAACCGGCGTTGATATGGCTTTGTACGGACTCAAGGTCATCCTTGAGCGGATCAATGAGCTCAATACTCAGCGCGAGGTCTACATCCTGAAGAGCCGGCAGAACAATGACCTCGAATGGGCCAACCAGCATTCGCTGACCGGCCTTGAGCTTGGCGGCACGCTCAAAACGACCGTCAACACTGACCACGCCACCACGTGCCTCGATGTACGAAATGCCATCAACACCACAAATGATTTCAGCGTGAAACAGGGCAATGCGCGGATCGGAAAGATGCAGCTTGCAATCGGCCCCACGACCGATGCGAAGCGTTTCGGCAACCACCGTTTGCTCGGTACTGACCGGTTGGCCTTTCTTGTTGCGCGTGATGGTCGCGAGTTTGGCTTTCATCGCGGGCTACCAATAAAAGAAAACGGAAACAATATGCGCTACCAGCGCCGCAACTAACGCAACCGAAATCGGCACGTGGAAAAACAGCCAAATGTCCATGATCGCCTTGTAGCGGATGTCGGTGCGCGCACGCGCGACCAGACGTTCTTTGCGCAATAACATGCCGTAAAGATCCTGATGCTTGCGGGCATCGTCACCTTTGGTTTTCGCCGAAAGCGCCTTCACCAGCTTAACGGCGGCAGAGGTGGGACAATTGGCAGGATGGTTGCGCAATTGGGCATACACGCCGCCGCCAATTTTGGTTTCCTGAACCGATGCCAGTACGGTGCGATTGACTTCATCGGACATGCCGAGCGCCAACCGGCGCGCCTCACGGTCAATGTCAGCGATCTTGAGGGTGAGACTCTCAAGCGTGTCCTCAGCGAGATTTTCTGTCATCAGGCTCGGAAACCTGAGGTAGGTATACACGCCATAGAAGCCGGAAAAAATCACAATCATCATCAACACATACGCGAGCGTGTGGACGTTCAACCCGACCTGAAATCCCGCGTGTAGCGTCGTGATGATGATCAGTGACGCGCCAAGATAAACGTGGGCCGAGAGCCAGCCCTTGATATCACCGGTGGTGCGATAGCGACGTTTTTGCACGCCTAACCACATCAGCCAAAAGATCAACAATGCGCCGATCGTGCCCAGCGTGTAACCAAGTGGTGTGCCGCCGTAGTGTCCAACCGGATATTTGTACCAGCCGTAGGCGAAAATCACCGCGAGGACGATAAACACTGCCAATTTTAAGTATCGGTAATCACGATATTCGAGAATAGTGCGATGACGCATGATGACTGTGGCCCCCTAAGGCAATTTTTCGACGGGCCATCCCTGAAGACCCATCGACCCTGCGGTTGAATCTGTATCGAATCGGGATTGCAGCACATCGATTCAGAGTTCAATTCCGCCCACGAGCGTATTACAACTTCGCAACTTCGCAACTTGCACAACCAACAATTTTTAATCGGGCTTATCCACGTGAAAGACCTTGGGTAAACCAAGGGTTTGAGTCTAACCGTTTTTATTGTTTAGTCAAACCCCGATCACGGGATACCAGAGTCAACAAAACTTAACCGTTGACCGGATCGCGCGCGCCGGAAATCGACACTGCAAGCTATAATTCAGAGCGTTTTTGTGGCGCGTCTCATGATGCGATTACTCCTCTCGTTTCTAATCACCTGGTTGACCCGCCCGTGCTAATTTTCTTTGTCGTCGCGTTACTGATGTTGCTTGCTGCGTTGGCGTTTGTGGTTGTGCCACTGGTGCGCCAGGCAGCGGCTGAACCGATTTCCGACGCAGGCAGCAACGTTGCCATCTATAAATCGCAGCGGCGCGAGCTTGATGACGAGTTGGCGCGCGGCGCCATCAGTGACACCGAGCATAGGGCGGCCCTAGTCGAGTTGTCGGCACGTGTTGTCGATGAGGTGCCGGAACATCAGATGCTACCCGGCGACATGGTGGCCGCTGCCAAGCCGCTGTGGTGGCTGGTCGCGGTAGTGGCCGTTACCATTCCCTTGAGTGCAGTTTTGCTTTACAGCGTTCTTGGCGCACCTCGGGCGATTGACGTGGCTGCTTCCACACAACCCAGCTCCAATGCGCAAACTGGCGCAGCGGCCGGAGCGGCGGCACAAACGCCCGGCAAGAACGCTGAAGAGCCGCCGATGTCGGACAAGCAAATTCTGGCGATGGTCGATACGCTCTCGCAAAAAATGCAGCAGAACCCGAACGATCCGCGTGGGTGGATCCTGTTGGCCAGATCGCAGACCGCTTTAGGGCGCTATACCGAAGCCAGTGCCGCGTTTGAGCGTGCGGTCGCGCTCATGCCCAACGATGCGCAGCTCCTCGCCGATTTTGCAGACACCGCCGTGATGACACAGCAAGGCCGCTTTGAAGGCAAGCCTTATGCGCTGATCAAACAGTCATTGAAGCTCGACCCGAATGGAATGAAGGCGCTCGCTCTGGCGGGCACCGCAGAATTGCGAATGGGCAATCGCGCTGCGTCGCTCGCGCATTGGGAGAAACTGCAAACATTGGTGCCCAAAGATTCAGCCGATGCCCGCGAGGTTGCGTCGATCATCGCGGAAGTGAAAGCAACGAAGCTTGATGCTCCCGCCACCGCCACTGCACCTGTGGCGATGCCACCGCCCGCCGCAGTGAATAAGGCCGTGGCAGAAAATGCCCCAAAATCCGCCGCCAAAGTGACAGGAAAGGTTGTCGTCGCACCCGATCTCATGAGCAAATTGGCTCCAGGCGATACGCTATTCGTGTTCGCGCGCGCCAAAGAGGGGCCGCGTATGCCGCTCGCTGTCATGCGCGTGCCAGCACCCAAATCAAATGCTTTTCCGCTGCCCTTTGAGCTTAACGACGCGATGGCGATGGCTCCAGGCCTTAATCTCTCCTCGTTTGCTGAAGTGGTGATAGAAGCGCGCATCTCAAAATCTGGCAACGCACAGCTTCAGCCCGGCGACCTGTCAGGTATCACCGATGTGATCAAACCCGGCGCGTCCGGAGTGACCGTGACGATCGGGAAAGTCGCTCCCTGATGTTGCCAGCGTCGGTCTCGCATCCAACTCAGGCCGCTCTGGATACATTAACGGCAAGTGACTTGCGGCTGGAACGCGGTGTACGCACGATCATCAATGGCTTGTCGTTCGGCATCACCGCCGGGCAGGTGTTGATCCTGCGCGGTGCGAATGGGTCCGGCAAGACCAGCCTGTTACGCATCCTTGCCGGGTTGACGCTGCCCGATGCGGGCACGGTTTTATGGAATGGTGAACGCATGAAAGCGCTGTCGACAACATGGCGTGATGTTGCGCTTTATCTAGGGCATACCAATGCGCTCAAGGACGACTTTAGCGCAGAGGAAAATCTTGTCGATGCACTTTCCATTGATGGTATGGATGCCACACCGGCCGCGCAGCTTGCCGCGCTGGAAAAAGTAGGCCTGATGGAGCGCCGCCATGTGCTGGCGCGACGCTTGTCGCAAGGACAAAAACGGCGTGTCGGTTTGGCGCGGTTGTCGTTGGCATGCGCTTACGCGCCCCGGAAGTCGCTTTGGTTGCTCGATGAGCCTACCAATGCGCTGGATGAAAATGGTGTCGCGCTATTCAATCGTCTGATCAGCGAGCACCTCGATCAAGGCGGCATGGCCTGCATTGCCACCCACCTGGCATTGAATCTGGTCTCACCGGCGAGGGAGTTGAACCTCGATTCGCTCACGGAAATCACGCCATGAACAGCGCTGCCGTCGACCAACTGCCTCGGGAAGCAGCAGCGATTGCACCTGAACGCGGCTTTGTCGTTGCGTTCATGCGCGATGCGAAGCTTGCGGTACGCTCCAAAGGTGAGGTGTTTCAAGCGCTGGCTTTTTTTGTGGTGGTGGTCAGTTTGTTTCCGCTGGCCATTGGTCCCGAATCGGCGCTGCTGAAACGCATCGCGCCGGGTGTCGTTTGGGTGGCCGCACTTCTGTCGGTGTTGCTCACGCTGCCGCGAATTCTGGCGAGTGATTATGCCGACGGCACGCTCGAACAACTGGCGTTATCCGCCTATCCCTTGCCGGTAATTGTCGCGGGTAAAATAGTGGCGCATTGGTTGATGGCGGGATTGCCTCTGGCGTTGCTATCCCCTTTGCTTGGTTTGCAGTTTGGTCTTGAATCGCGCGAACTTGTCGTTTTGTTTGCCAGTCTGATACTGGGAACGCCGGTGTTGTCGATGATCGGCGCGATTGGTGCGGCATTGACACTGGGCGTGCGTGGCGGATCAATCCTGCTGGCGCTGCTGGTATTGCCGCTATACATTCCGGTGCTTATCTTTGGTGCCGGTGCTGTGGAGCAAGCGATGGTGGGCATTGATGTGTCGGCAAATTTGTCGCTGCTCGGGGCGATATTGCTTCTTGGCGGCTTGGTGGTGCCGTTCGCGGTTGCGGTGGCTGTGAAAATTTCTCTGGATTGACGTATCGAGACTGTCTTGAGCCTATTCAAATATTCGTCCCCTGCTATTTTTTTTCCACTCGCCGGTAAATTGGTGCCGTGGTTTGCGGCCTTGGCTGTCATTTTTGGCACCGTCGGCCTATATATGGGACTGTTCGCGGCACCCGAGGATTTTCAGCAGGGTGAGGTTTACCGCATCATTTTTATTCATGTACCGGCCGCCTGGATGGCCATGTTTATTTATTTGGTCATGGCGATGTACGGCGTGATGGCGCTCACATTCAACACGCGCTTGTCGGCCATGATGATGGAAGCGCTTGCCCCGACCGGCGCAATGTTTACCGCACTCGCGTTGTGGACTGGTGCGCTATGGGGCAAACCAACATGGGGTACGTATTGGGCGTGGGACGCGCGCATGACTTCGACGTTGATTCTATTGTTTCTATATATCGGCTATCTTGCCCTTATCAACGCGATTGAAGACAAAAAACGTGCCGATAAAGCAGGCGCATTGTTGGTTATCGTCGGCTCGGTCAATGTACCAATCATTTATTTTTCGGTGAAGTGGTGGAATACGCTGCATCAGGGCGCATCGGTATCGGTCAACGCCTCGCCGAAAATGGCTGCCATCATGCTGTGGGCCATGTTGGCCATGGCGATTGCCTGCTGGATGTACGCGATTGCGGTTTCGCTGGTGCGTGTTCGTGCCATCATTCGTGAACGGGAACTTGGGCGCAATGCAGCTTGGGCTGCGGGCGGATCATGAATTGGGCTGAATTTTTTTCCATGGACGGGCGCGCGTTCTATGTTTGGGGCTCCTTCGGTGCGTTCGCGATGGCGATCATTCTGGAAATCGTGCTGGTACGCTTGCGCGGAAAACGCGCAGAAGCTGAAATCGAGGAAGAACTAATGGCTGCAAAGGTAAAAGGACGCACGCAATGAAAGCAAGACATCGCCGCTTTATGTGGATCGCACTCGGCTTGTGCGTGATTGGCGTTGCCGTCACGCTGGTATTGCGTGCCTTCAATTCCAATCTGGTGTTTTTCTTTACCCCCACGCAAGTCGCCGAAAACCAAGCTCCCGCAGACCGCACGTTTCGCATCGGCGGACTCGTCAACGCGGGTAGCGTAAAGCGGCAACCAGACGGCCTGACGGTGACCTTTGAGGTGACTGATACGGCCAAAACAATTCCCGTGACCTACACCGGCATTCTTCCTGATCTGTTCAAGGAAGGTAAAGGTGTGGTTGCACAAGGGAAAATCGGACCGGACGGCGTGTTTCGGGCCGCCGAAGTGCTGGCCAAGCACGATGAAAATTACATGCCGCCAGAAGCAGCCGAGGCGCTGAAGCGGGCGGGCAAGTCTATCGACGGCAATATGTTTGCGGGCCAAAAAGCCGTCACCACGCAAGCTCCAAAATCCAATTGATTCACTTTCCCTCACTTGCAGTGCGCGTGGCCTCAAATGAATGGCCACCGTTTCGCGGGCAAGCGGCATGCCGCTCGAATTCCCCGCTCAACCCCCGCCCTCTGCTTTGCTTCAAGTGTTCCCTTGTCCCAAAGGAGAGGGTGAAAATGCCGAATCCACTACCGTGGATTGCGGAATAGTTGATACGAGGCATACATCATGGTTCCAGAACTAGGCCATTTTTCGCTCATTCTTGCGCTCTGTCTTGCGGTATCGCTGGGCATCCTGCCGCTGGTTGGCGCATTCCGTGCCGATGCGCGCTTGCTGTCGCTGGCGCGACCGCTGGCGCACGGTCAGTTTGTGTTTATCTTGTTCGCGTTCGCGTGCCTGCTTTACTCGTTTATCGTCAGCGATTTTTCGGTGCAAAACGTCGCGGCTAATTCCAACACAAAATTACCGGTCTACTACCGCATCACCGCTTCCTGGGGCTCGCATGAAGGCTCGCTGTTGTTGTGGGTGTTGATGTTGGCGGGCTGGACATTTGCGGTGTCAATTTTCAGCCGCAATCTGCCGCAAGAGGTGGTTGCCCGCGTGCTGGCGGTGATGGGGTTGACGATGGTCGGTTTTTTGCTCTTCATGCTATTGACCTCCAACCCGTTTGATCGCCTGTTGCCCGCCGCCGTCGAAGGGCGCGACTTGAATCCGCTATTGCAAGACCCCGGCATGATCTATCACCCGCCGATGCTGTACATGGGCTACGTCGGCTTTTCGGTGGCATTTGCGTTTGCGGTCGCGGCACTGATCGGCGGCAAGCTGGATGCCACATGGGCGCGTTGGTCGCGTCCGTGGACCACTGCTGCATGGTGTTTTTTGACGCTAGGTATTGCACTCGGCTCAGCATGGGCTTATTACGAATTGGGCTGGGGCGGCTGGTGGTTCTGGGACCCGGTGGAAAATGCGTCGTTCATGCCGTGGCTGGTCGGCACGGCACTCATTCATTCGCTCGCTGTGACTGAAAAACGCGGTGTGTTCAAGAGCTGGACGGTGCTGTTGGCAATCATGGCGTTCTCGCTTTCCTTGCTCGGCACATTTCTCGTGCGCTCAGGCGTGCTGACATCCGTGCATGCGTTCGCCACCGACCCTAAACGCGGCGTATTTATTCTTGCTTTCCTCGCAGTCGTCATCGGTGGTTCGCTGGCGCTTTATGCATGGCGTGCGCCGCAATTAGGCTTGGGCAAAGTGCCGCGTGATTTTTCGCCGACGTCGCGTGAATCTCTTCTGCTCGCCAATAACGTATTGCTGGTGGTCGCCATGCTGGCCGTCGTGTTGGGCACGTTGTATCCGCTATTTTTGGATGCCTTGAAACTTGGCAAGATTTCGGTGGGCCCGCCTTATTTCGATGCCGTCTTTTATCCCTTGATGGCACCAGCGCTGTTCCTGATGGCCGTCGGGCCGATCTCGCGCTGGCGTAATGCCACGCTGCCGGATCTGGTCTCGCGTTTGAAATGGGCGTTCGGCATTTCGGTGGCATCAGGCATTGTTATTCCCCTGATCATGGGCAAATGGACGCCGATGATTGCGCTGGGATTGTTGCTGGCAACGTGGATTATTGCGGCCTGTGTGACGGCGATGGCGCTAAGGTTTCAGGCCACGCCGGGAGCAGGTTTGATGGCCAAGATTTCAGCCAATCGTTCAAGCTACTACGGCATGCATCTGGCGCACGTGGGCATCGCCGTATTTGTGATCGGCGTGACATTGGTCAGAGGCTACGAGACTGAGCGCGATGTGCGTATGGCACCGGGTCAAACGGTGACCGAGGGTGGCTTTGATTTCAAATTTGTCGCGGTCACTGACGTACCCGGCCCCAATTATTCGGCCTTGCAAGGCCGCTTTGAGGTCAGCAAAAACGGCAAGGTGGTGGAGACGATGTTGCCCGAAAAGCGCCGCTACTTTGCCTCTGGCCAAACCATGACAGAGGCCTCAATCAACTCCGGCTTTATGCGCGATATTTACGTGGCACTCGGCGAACCAGTCGAAGGCGCAAACGATGCCGCATGGGGGGTGCGCATCTACGTGAAGCCATTTATCAACTGGATTTGGGGCGGCTGTTTGCTGATGGCGCTGGGAGGATTTTTAGCACTGATGGACCGTCGCTACCGCGTGAAAGTGAAGGTGCGTCAACCTGCTATGTCACCACCCTTGCCTATTTCCCCGGCGACGGCACCAACCAAAGCCCGGCGACGCAAAGGTGCGCCAGGCAAGACCGGCCCGCAAGCGGCGGGATGAAACCGTAATGGAAAATAAAAGCATGCTGCGCACTTGGCGTTACTTTTTGCCGCTGGCCATTTTTATCGGCCTGCTGTGGTTTTTGTACACGGGGCTGTCACTCAATCCGCGCGAAATTCCTTCCGCGCTGCTCAATAAACCAACGCCAAGTTTTGAGCTCGCTCAACTGCATTCACCTGAAAAAAAGCTGGGCAATGCCGACATGAAAGGTCAGGTGTGGCTGCTCAATGTCTGGGGATCGTGGTGCGTGTCTTGCCGCTATGAACACCCGTTTCTCAATGAATTGGCAAAGCAGCAAATACTCCCTATCATCGGACTGAACTGGAAAGATAAACCCGAAGACGCGAAGGCGTGGCTTAGAAAATTTGGCGACCCGTACAAAATGTCGGTGAGCGATCTTGATGGCCGCACCGCCATTGACTTCGGTGTGTATGGCGCGCCGGAGACATTTATTATCGACGCCGCCGGACTGATCCGTTTTAAACACACCGGGCCAATCGATGCCGCCGTGCTGCGCGACAAGTTGCTGCCGGTGATCCGCGAGCTTAAGAAATCATGAACGCTGCTACGAGAGTAAAAATAGAAAACTTGCAGTTCGCACCGCCCGCTGCATCGGGCTTCCGTCTCGCAGGCGATCCGCACGCGGATCTAATTCCCTGCTCAACCACTATTATTGGCGTGCCTTCCAGAGCATTTGTGCCGTGGAAGGCGCTCCAGTGCTTGACTTTATGTTTTTTATGCGTATTTTTTGCCTTTGCCGTCCACGCGCAAACGCCGACACCCGAGATGTCCCCAATGTCACCCGAGTTGGAACTGCGGCTGAAGAAACTGGAGACCGAATTGCGCTGTCTGGTTTGTCAAAACCAAACGTTGGCTGAGTCACCTGCAGGATTAGCTGGCGACTTGCGGCGTGAAATCCGTTTGCTGGCGGACCAGAATAAATCAGATGAGGAAATCAAGGAACACCTGCGCGCCCGCTACGGTGATTTTGTCCTCTACCGCCCGCCGGTGGATAACAAAACTTATTTGCTCTGGTTTGGCCCGTTTTGTTTATTGATCGGCGGCGGTATTTTGCTCTGGATCATGGGGCGGCGGCGCGCGGCACACGGTCAACCGAACACGCCAGTCAGCGATGATGTTCTGGCGCGCGGCAATGCGATGCTCAAAGACGAGTAGCGGCCCGGTTACAACGGCGCGCACATCACCACGCCTTCTTCAAACCAGCCGTTAGCTTTCAACGCCTCGACCCGCGAATTACTGGTGGTGAGCCGATGATTCGAATTGAGCTCCCTCCCGCGTGAATCGGATAATCGCGTCACGGCGAGCGTGCCTGCCGGACAACTGGCCAGCGTTGCGCGATTGATCCAGAACGCAATGCCTTCATCCTTCCAGCCCGCACTACCACGCAGCAGTCGGCATTCGCGTGCGGATGCCGAATAAAAGTGCGAGTTGAGGCCGGGGAGAGGCGCGTAAAGGCGGCACACTGGCGCTTGTATCGCAGGGCGTAACTCTGTGGGGTCTGGCAGCGTGTACGCTTTGAACTGGTCGCCCGTGCGCGCCCAACCGGGACCCGCACCGCCACGGTCGACGACCTCTTTATCGACGGCGCTCGCGGTCAGGAAATAACGCCTGCTATTGCTATTGAAAAATTCTTCCACCAGCGATTCACTGCTCGCCAATGCAGTCGGCGCGAGGTAATCAATGCGCAAAAAATCATTGAGGCCACCGCCAACATTTCGTTGCCGCGACAATCTGTCGAGTGCTGCTTTATCGCCATTGAGATGCGCGGCAAAAAACGGAATAGCCCAGCCAAACACGTCGTCCGCATAGCTTGGCGTGTACGTGTGCTCAACCCCGCTCAAGGCCACCTGATAGCGTGTGCCACGAAAATTATTGACGGCCTGTTCCATCATGGCCATCGGCGCGGTCGTGTCGTCTGTGCCGGAAATGGAAAGGTACGGTACCGTGACATTTTTTGCCGTCGCGTTATCGTCCCCAAATGCCGGCAGTAATCTCTGGCCCGCATAGGGCACATAGCCAACTGCGGCCTTGATGCGCGGGTCTTGCACGGTGGCTTTGGCGGTGAGCCTCGGATAATTGTCGGTCAGATGCGCGCCCAGCAGCCATGTCATCGTGGCACCACCCATGCTGCCGCCGATGCCACCGATGCGCGCGGCATCAATACGAGCGCCGAAATCAGGGTGCGCCAGCATCAAATCGATCACGGCCTTCACGCTGAACGGTCGCATCGCCTGCATTTCGACGATGAGATCAAAGTTGCGAACGATGTAGGCGAGGTCGCCAAGATCTTCCACTTTCAAGCGGGAGAAACGACCGTCGCCATGAAACGGTGCCGAGACGATGTAGCCGAAGCTAGCCAGCCGCACCAGAAAGTCAATCGACTTGCCGTCCACCGGGCTGCCCGCCAACCCGTGTGAAAACACCAGCATTGGCCAGCGCCCACAACCGGGTGGCGCCGGGAAGATCGCCACGCACGGCTGGCTGGCAAGCACCGCAGTCTGGCCACCGCGCTGCATGTGCGGGAGTCGCTGGCCATCAGGCAACAAATAATCAGGCCGATTATTGGACGCGTCAGTCGGGTAACAAGTGATCACCACAAAATCGACCAGTGAGTTGCGGCGGGCAGGATAGAGATCGTTATCGGGCACGCGCGGACTGGCTTTCAAGGTGCTGGCGGGCTCGAGCAGGATGTCGGCGACATAGCGGTCATTGGCACCGGACCAATAGTCGTCCAGAGAACCGCCGAGCTGATTCATGCG
The DNA here is from genome assembly GCA_043756275.1 of Betaproteobacteria bacterium. Lineage (GTDB taxonomy): Bacteria > Pseudomonadota > Gammaproteobacteria > Burkholderiales > Usitatibacteraceae > UKL13-2. Next base: position 21,388 of record JAYURJ010000264.1, read on the forward strand.
CGCCACATCGTGCGCCAGATTGGAGCACGCCACCGGAAATGCGCCTGGTGCCAGTGGCGAAAACTCAACGCTTTGGTTGCGTGCTGCGGGCATGGCTAGCAGCGGGCCATTTCTGATAGCCTCAACGCGCTGGTTCTTGGTGGTCGCGAAACTGGACATCACGGTACATGTGCAGACCAGCGACAACAATAAATGCGGCAAATAGCCCTCAAACTGATTTACGCGCATGACATTCTCCTGAAACACTTTGTTTGATGCGTGCAGCGGGCAATTAGTTGCACTATTTTGTTCGAGATGAATAACGGTCATCGGGCTAAAAGGTTACACAACACTGCGCACTTCATGGCTGATTTGGCGACCCGTGATCAGCCCGCTTGGTACCCCGCCGCGCGAGCCACATCTGGCGCATTCATTAATAGTTGAATACACTATCTGTGGTCGCCAAAATTAAACCTATTATTGCTGGAGGATGTCATGAATTTCCGCGTTCTGTTGATGTGTACCGTGATGGCCCTGTCGGCCTTGCTGACTAACTCAGTAACGGCAAAGAATTTTCGCTGGGCCTCTGCTGGCGATGTGACCACACAAGACCCGCACGGCCAGGATGAGAGCTTTACGAAGTCGTTCAACCAAATGATTTACGAGCGACTTTTTCAGCCCGGCAAGGATATGTTTGCCACGCCATGGCTCGCCACCGGCCTGAAAGTAGTGAGCCCGACAAAGCGCGTGGTCACGTTGCGCAAGGGCGTGAAATTTCAGGATGGCACGCCCCTCACGGCCGATGATGTCGTGTTCTCGTTTGAACGCGCAACTAAATCGAATCAATTCAAAAACTACGCGATCCCGGCGGGTGTGGCCAAGAAAATTGACGACCACACCATCGAATTCACCACCGCCGCACCGAACCCGGTTGGACACATCTACATCGGCGAAGTACCGATCATGAGCAAAAAATGGGCAGAGAGAAATGGCGCGGTCGCGCCACAGGATTTCAGTACCAAGGAAGTCACCTTCGCTTCCCGTAACGCGATGGGAACAGGGCCGTTCAAGCTGGTTTCGTATGAGCCGGGAATCAAAACGGTGCTCACAAAAAACACCGACTGGTGGGGCATCAAGGATGGCCGCTTTGATGGCAATATTGATTCAATCGAGTATCGTCCCATCGGCAACGCCGCCACGCGCATGGCCGCACTCCAATCCGGTGAAATTGATTTTGTGCTCGACCCCGCTGTGCAGGACATCGCCAAATTAAAGGAAGACAAAAACCTGAAGGTCTGGGAAGGCGACGAGACGCGCATCATCTCGATCACGTTTGATCAGGCGCGCGATGAATTGCTGTTTTCTGACGTGAAGGGCAAGAATCCCTTCAAGGACAAACGCGTGCGCATGGCGCTTTATCAGGCCATCGACGTCAATGCGATCAAGACCTCCATCATGCGCGGACTGGCGACTCCCACGGCACTCGCGACACCAAGCCCATTGGGCGAGGGCATCCCGGCGGCGATGGACAAACGTTTCCCGTTTGACCCGGATGCGGCCAAAAAATTATTGACTGATGCCGGCTACCCGAACGGCTTTGGCTTTACGCTGCATTGCCCGAATGATCGCTATGTGAACGACGAAAAAATCTGCGTGGCATTAGCCAGCATGTGGGCACGTATTGGCATCAATACCAAAGTCGAAACGATGCCGAAGGCGCAGTATTTCCAGCGCACACCGAAGAAAGAATTCAGCGCATGCATGCAAGGCTGGGGCGATAACAATCGCGATGCCATATTTACCTTGAAGCCACTCTTTCACAGCCTCAACGACAAGGGTGCGGGTGACACGAACTATGGCAATTTCAAGAATGCCACGCTGGATGACTTGATCGATAAGGCTGAAGTTGAGATGGATACAGCCAAACGCCAGACGCTACTCAATCAGGCGGTGGAGCTGGTGAAAAATGAGGTACTCGTCATCCCGCTGCACCGTCAGGTGATCCCATGGGTGTCGCGGTCGAATGTGAGCGTGATCCATCGCTCCGACAATAAATTCGCGCCGATCTGGGTGACGATCAAATAAGTATTCGCCGCAGGGTGGGCTCGCTACGCATTGCCCACCCTCGCAGGCGCTTGCGACGCGAGCCACAATCCGGCAAACGTAATCGCGCCGTTAATGATCAACAATTCGAGTCCGATTTCGTAGCTGCCAAATAGTGCGCCCTGATATTTATCGACAAAAAAGCACATGATCGGCGATGCCACTGCGATAAACGGCACGAGCTGATCTCGCACCACGCGCTTGTTGAGAATCCCGAACGCAAACAACCCCAGCAGCGGCCCATACGTGTAGCCCGCAAGCTTGAGGATCAGCCAGATCATGCTTGGGTTGTCCGCCCACTTGAACACCATCACCAGTAGCAAGAACAGCGCGGCAAAACCGAGATGTACGCGGTGGCGCATACGTTTTTTTTGCACTTCGTTCATATCGCTGCGGCGATTGATGCCAAGAATATCGATGCAAAACGACGATGTGAGCGCCGTGATGGCGCCGTCAGCACTTGGGAACAACGCGGAGATCAGCGCAATAACGAAAATGACCTGCACCATCGCGGGCAAATGACCCAATACAACAGCGGGAAAAATCTTGTCACCCGTTTCTGTCACACCGACCACCGGTGCGTAAAGCGTCAGCAACCCGCCTAAGTACAAAAACAGCAACACCACGCCGAGCATGATGATGCTGAGCGTGATGATATTTTTTTGCGAGTCGGCCAGCGTTTTTACCGAGATATTTTTTTGCATCATCTCCTGGTCGAGTCCCGTCATGGCGATGGCGATAAACGCGCCCGCCAAAATTTGTTTGACAAAAAATTTACTGCTGTCGATGTCAGTGGAAAAGATTGTTGAGAGACCGTGCGCATTCAATTGCACCAAACTTTCTCCCAGCGAAAGATGCAAGCCGTCGAGCACATAGTTCACGCAGATCACCAAACCGGCCAGCATGCAGGCGGTTTGAAGGGTATCCGTCCAGACAATCGTTTTAACTCCTCCCTCATAGGTGTAAAGCAGGATCATCACGATGATGACTAGTGCCGTGACCCAGAACGGCACGTGCATGCCATCGAGGATGGCATCCTGCAAAATCTTCACGACAAGATACAGGCGAGCCGTGGCACCGAGGGTGCGCGACAAGACGAAGAAACCGGCCCCTGTTTTAAGGGCGCGTGGCCCCATTCGGGTATCAAGGTAGTGATATATCGAGGTGAGGTTCAGTTTGTAGTAAACCGGCAGCAGTACAAAGGCGATAACGAAATAGCCCAGCAACTGGCCGATGACAATCTGGAAATACGAAAATGCATTGGCACCAACCGCGCCGGGCACACTGATAAATGTCACACCACTGAGCGAGGTGCCGACCATCCCGAAAGCCACCAGCATCCAGTTGCTTTTGCGGTTGCCGATGAAGAAGGATTCGTTGTTTGCGCCACGCGAGGTGAACCATGCGACACCGAGCAGGAGCGCGAAATAGGCGATGACGAAGCAAAATAATAGCGTGGGAGACATGGCGTAATGAGTTGGTGAGGAGGATAACGAATTTCCCTCCCCCCC
>JAYURJ010000265.1:0-24969 GCA_043756275.1 Betaproteobacteria bacterium
ATCAGCATTGCGGCTGAGATCATATTTCTTCAACGCATCAGAGAAAATTGATTCGCCTATGCGTTCGCGCCGGGCGTCCGCGAGCAGGCGCGCGAGATCGTTCGCGTCGCGCAGGCCGAGATTAAAACCTTGGCCTGCCACCGGATGCAGCGCTTGCGCGGCATTGCCGATTACAGCGATGCTACCCGCGACGCGCGACAACACCGTGCGTAATCGCAGCGGATAACTGCGCCGCCCGCCGATAGACTTAAAATTTCCAGCACGATGGCCGAAATGCTGCTGGAATGCCGCCAAAAATGCGGCATCGTCGAGCGCTTTCAATGCATCAATGCGTTCAGGTGATGACACCCACACCATCGAATAATCTTTCGCGCCACCAAGCGGCAACAACGCCGCAGGCCCTTCCGGCGTGAAGCGCTCATACGCGGTACTGCGATGCGGCGAATCGGTTTCGATATGCCCCAGCAACGCCGACTGACCGTAGTCTTTCTCGGTGATGGAAATAGCGGGAACCTTGCCGAGATTGGCACCACCGTCGGCCAACACCACCACAGCGGCTTCGCGAACGTGCTCGCTACCTGCCTGCGTGAAACGAACATCGACGTGGTCGCCCTGCTCTTCAAAAGCTGTGACTACCGCGCCACGAAGGACTTCAATTTGTTGCTGCTCAAGCTGTTCGTCGAGTGCGGTTTGCAAGTCTGCATAAGACAACACATACCCCAGCGCAGGAACGCCGCCGTCTTCACGCGTGATCAGCGAGCGCCCAAAGCCGCCTTTTTGAGAAGTGTGAATGGCGTGAATTTCAGTCGCATTAAGGCCATCGCCCCACACGTTGGCCGCATCCAGAATATCGCGGCTACCGTGCGAAAGTGCGAGCGAGCGCGTTTCGCGCGAGGGGCCTTCGCGGGCTTCCATCAAAGAGACGTTCAGGCCCTGGCGTTTTGCCAGTAATGCGAAGGTGGCACCGACTGGGCCGGCACCGATGATGACGATTTCAGGCATTTGTGAAGGGCATTAATTGCGGGGTTCTTAAGTCCAATTTATTCACAGGCCGGCTGAATCGTGACCTGCTCCGATGAGCACTCCTCCCTTTTCTAAAGGGAGGCCGGGAGGGATTTTAAGCAGGTGAAATACATGCGAGCTTTACCTTTGATCCACCACTAAAAATCCCCCTCAGTCCCCCTTTTTCAAAGGGGGAAGTAGTTCGCGGTAGGCTTTAGCCGGCAGTCAACGCCTCCACATCCTTCACCGACTTCGGACAAGACGCCGTCAGGTTGGTGTTGCCTTTCTTGGTGACGAGAATGTCGTCCTCAATCCGCACGCCGATATCCCAGAAGTGCTTGGGCACGTTATCAGCCGGGCGAATGTACAGGCCCGGCTCCACCGTCAGCACCATCCCCGGCTCCAATGACACCCATTTGCCATCGCGATGCTTGTAAACACCCGCATCATGCACATCCAGCCCCAGCCAATGACCGGCGCGGTGCATGTAAAACTGCTTGTAGGTTTCCTTCTCGACCACGCTGGCGAGCGAACCTTTGCAGAGCTTCAAATCGATCAACCCTTGCGCGAGCACATTTACCGCGACTTCGTGATATTTCCCAAACAGCGCGCCCGGCTTCACGGCTTTGATGCAGGCAAGCTGTGATTCGAGCACCAGTTCATAAATGTCTTTTTGCGGCCCGCTGAATTTACCTGCGACCGGGAACGTGCGCGTGATATCAGCGGCGTAGCTTTCCAGCTCACACCCGGCGTCGATCAACATCAAGTCGCCTTTTTTCAGCGGCGCAGAATTTTCACGGTAATGCAGCACGCACGCATTGCCACCAGTGGCCACGATGCTGCCGTAAGCAGGCTGACGCGCGCCGTTCTTCACAAACTCATGCAGCAATTCCGCCTCGACCTGATATTCGAACATGCCCGGCTTTGCCATGCGCATGGCGCGGATATGTGCGCTGGAAGAAATCTTGCCCGCGCGCGCCATGATGTCGATTTCGACTTCATCTTTAATCAAACGCATCTGGCCCAGAGCGACGCGCACATCACGCAATTCGGCCGGGGCCGAAATACCCTGACGCGATTTGGCACGCACCACATTCAGCCAGCGCGTGACTGAAGCATCCCACTCAGCAGATGCACCCAGCGGCGTATGAATGACAGCCTCATTGGCCATCAAATCGGGAATACGCGCTTCGAGTTCGGAGAGCGGATAGGTTTCATCGAAATCAAAAACTTCCTTCGCCATCGTCGGGCCAAAACGGAAGCCATCCCAGATTTCGCGTTCCAGATTCTTCTCGCGGCAGAACAAAATCTGGCGCGGCTTCTTGCCCAACGTAATCGCCACCACCGCCTCCGGCTCACGGAAGCCGGTGAGGTAATAAAACGCGCTGTCCCAACGGTAATCGTAATGCGCGTCAGCATTGCGCGCGACCTCGGGCGAAGTCGGCAATAGCAACACGCCTTCCTTCAAAATCTTGGCAAGCCGCGCGCGGCGTTTGGCGTGGGCTTTGATGTTCGGAACAACAACCGGGAAGGGGAAAGTTTCGCGTTTCATGGGTGTGGGAATGGAGTGAGGAAGGGAAGGCAATATTGTACGCCGGTGGCCTTCGGGCGTTTGTGACGATCCGTGGCGGAGGTGGGTGGTGCGGGGTGGATTAAATTGGCAAACTCTAGCACTGGTGGGCCCTCTAGAGCATTTGTGGCCGAAGCATCGCTTGAATAGGCGATCTTCATGCTTTTGTGCGATGTCCATTGACTGGGAATTAAATCGGGCGTAATGTCCGGTTTTATTCCTAGCGAAAGAAACGCGCGATGGCCAGAGTTTTGCACACTGCAACGTCGCAGGATGCCGTATCCATGTATGTCAAAGCAGCGCGCGAAAGGCACTCTCAAAGCGGACTCGCCGCCCTTCTCGGAGTGGATACGCGAACAATCAGGCGATGGGAAGCAGGCGAAAGCGAACCGCCGCTGAGTGTAGTGCGCGAGCTGAAACAGATTGCGCTGCCACTGCCGCCAGAACAGATTGAGCGCGGGGAATTTGCATTCATAGATCTCTTCGCTGGCATCGGCGGCATTCGCAGTGCATTCGAAGCCATCGGTGGCACTTGCGTTTACACCAGCGAATGGGACAAATACTCTCAGAAGACCTACGGTGCCAATTTCCCTGCCACGCATCGGCTCGACGGCGACATCACCAAAGTTGAGGCGAGTGATATTCCTGATCATGACGTTCTGCTCGCCGGTTTTCCATGCCAGCCGTTCTCCATCGCTGGCGTATCAAAGAAAAATGCGCTCGGTCGCAAGCATGGCTTTGCTGATGAGACCCAAGGCACGCTGTTTTTTGATGTCGCACGCATCATCAAACAAAAACAACCGCGCGCATTCCTTCTCGAAAATGTGAAGAACCTGTTGTCGCATGACAAGGGGCGCACGTTCGATGTCATCAAGCGCACATTGACTGAAGAGCTTGGTTACCACATTCATTGCAAGGTAATTGATGCGGCACATTTTGTCCCGCAGCATCGCGAACGTATTCTGATTGTCGGCTTTCGCGAGCCAGTGGGATTTGATTGGGCAGCATTGCAGTTGCCGGAGAAAGGCGCGATCAAACTTGCGCATATCCTGCACAAGACTGATGGCACTGAGCCGATGCTGTCTTGGGATGAGGGTCGTTATTTTGACCACGCAAAGAAAAAAGTCATCGCAAAATATACGCTAACAGATCACCTTTGGACCTACCTGCAAAACTACGCAGCAAAGCATCGTGCAAAAGGAAATGGATTCGGGTTTGGATTGGTTACGGCCAAGGATATTTCAAGAACGCTATCCGCGCGCTATCACAAGGACGGTTCTGAAATCCTCATCAAACAGGTGCGAAAGAACCCGCGCAGACTTACGCCGCGCGAGTGCGCGCGGCTGATGGGCCTGCCCGATACGTTCAGGATTGTCGTTTCGGATACACGCGCTTACCAACAATTTGGAAACTGCGTCGCTGTACCCGTAATCGGTGCAGTTGCTGAATTGATGTTGCAGTTCATCAAAGAAGAAGACAATCAACTTTCTTTTACAAACCTCGCAGTCGCCGCATAGGAGATATCCATGAAAAACGCCAGTCGTATTCCCACATGCAAGAGCTACAACTTTGACGGCATGCTGTATTGGTTCTCAGAAATGTCCGTGAACGATCTGCTTTTTCACCCTGACGATGATCCGGCAGATATTGTGCGGATAGCGGACAACACACCAACTTTCGACAAGAATGAAGTTCTTCAACTGCGAAAAATTCTTGATCGAATGTTTGCGACAAACGGGGATGATGTTTACGAAGCCGCCTATCCAATCTTCATGAAACGCATGGGCATACAACTGGATGCGTGATGGCTGACGTTGTCGACAAAGCGACGCGAAGCCGGATGATGTCTGGCATTCGCGCGAAGGACACTAAACCCGAACTGGCAGTCAGATCAGTCCTTCACCGCGCTGGCTTTCGCTATCAATTGCATCGTCGAGACTTACCCGGCAAACCCGACCTCGTGTTTCCAAAATATCGTATGTTGATTTTTGTGAATGGGTGTTTTTGGCACCGACATCAAAATTGCCATCTAGCGGCAACTCCAAAGACCAACGCCAAGTTCTGGGCTGAAAAACTGTCTTTAAATGTTAAGCGTGATAAGCGCGTAATTGCAGCTCTCCACCGGCTTGGATGGCATGTACTGAACATTTGGGAATGCGAGGTTAATGACCTTGGGCTGCGGAAATTATTTTCCAAAATCGAGAGAGTCGTTGGATGACTGAAACCACTCTCCTTGACTACAGCAACAAGGCTTGTCTGACATTTGGCAATGCTCTACGCTCCGGAACAATTTTCGCCAAAGTCCTCACGCCCAATGACGATTCAGGTCGACACGGATTACTCGTCCCGAGCGAAGTCTACGACTACTTCCCAAGTCTGGTGGTTTCCGATTCCACACAGAATGCGACTCAACTATTCCGTGCATACGACTTGATTAATCGGTCGGAAATTGAAGTTGCCTATAAATATTATCAACGCTATCCGGAACGTCGGGTGACAAGACTCAATAGTCGATTCAATGATGTTTCACATGGGCCAGTAATTGCGATATTCCTGAAAGCGGTGCACGAAGATGGCTCGATTGGCTATTACATCGACTGCGTCAATGCCGATGACACAGCCTATCAATTTGCACTGACCACGATTTTCGGACTCGATGTTCGGACGCACCCTGGCTCTTTCATAGTTCGGGAAATTGATAGCCACATTTTCTCGTATGACAGCGCTCTCGCTGAACTTACTGCGCTTTTTGATGATGTCCGAGGACGAGGCTGGGTCGAGTCAATGAGGTCTGGTAGCACTGGAATCGGCTACACATTTGAGACTCTCATTGGCATCGAAGAAAACAACAAGCAAGAAGCCGACTACAAGGGCATTGAAATAAAGTGCAAACACAAAAAAGACAGTGGTGGTGCTAGCGGAAAGATCAACCTTTTCCAAAAGGTGCCCAAATGGTGCGAAAAACTAACTACGAAAAAGCGAATTCGGCAAATTGGCTCGATCGCTGATACTGGACGATTTAGTTGTCACTCACAGGTAACCACAAAGGCGAACAATCTTGCCTTGAAGCTTTCTGTAGATGAAGTAGAGCAGCGCATTGACTTACTTAAGAGCCTTGAACTCTTGGCATATTGGCCATATGGCGTCCTTGCAAATTGTCTGGCGCAAAAACATGCGCGTGCCGTTTTTGTGAAGGCGGATGTTCGGCAAAGTGATGACAAAACCTACTTTCGATATGACGAATTGATTTACTGTGAGCAACCTTCGATGCGCAACTTCGTAACCCTAGTTGAGGAGCGCGATTTGGTTTTCGAATTCATGATGTCTGAGCAGGAGAACGGCTCAATTCGAAATCACGGATACCCGTGGCGCTTGAACCGCGAAGACTTGTTAAAGGATTTGTTCGCGATGAAAATTCAACTGAGGTAAGGCGCGCGCCACTTAAAGCGAAGCGCATTTTTTCTCGGAATTTACAGCGAAGGCAAGAGGCTCCCGTTAATTGCATTGCAAACCCCAGCACCCGCGCACCTCCCAGCCACAAAACCCTCCAAACACCCCGCCAGTACTAGACTTTCACTTTTAAAACGTAGTCCGAACCACTCCCGCATCCCCAATCTTCAGCGCATTAAACAGCCTCACCAGCGGCCACAATTCCTGATACCACTCGCATTCGAGGTATTCAAAATGGCGTCGGTTCGTTTTTCAGGCACTTTCTGAAAAACACCCGGCTTTTACGAAAAACGGCTGAAAATTAGCGAAATCTCCGAAAAAAGACCGGCGACAGTTCTCAAACACCGACAAAAGTTTCCGAAAATTGCCCGGGATTGACGAAAACTGACCGCAAAATAATAAATCGTACGAAAAACGACCGGCAGCCAACTTTTGGATTAGAATCCCAAAAACCCGATCATGAATCGGAGAAGTGAATTTGTCGGAGGGAAAACCAATGGCGACAGAACTTGCCGGGTACGCGCGTTTAGCTGAGGACTTTTCGCTGCCGATTCGCGAACTCTCAAGCTACGCCGTAATTGATTCGGCCGCCAAGGGAAGAAAGGTAAAAATATCGGGCGCTGGCGAAATCATGGTGTTTGAACCCAGATATCGTCCGGAACAAACGCTTACCGGCCATCTCCAATTTGCGTTCAAGTACGAGGGTTTGAATCTTGAGCTCCTCGCTCGCCTGTTCGAAAAAACCGGTGCGGAGGAGATCGAGGCTTTGCTCGCGCAAAAGCCAGCGTCCATTTTTGGCAGACGAATTGGCTATCTGTATGAATGGCTGACTGGAAGAGAAATCAAAGCCATAGTCGCTGCTCGAGCCGCCTATATAAAAGTGGTCGACGAAAAGTTGCAATTCGGCATGGTGACGGGCGCAAAAAACGGCAAGTTCAGAGTTCTCGATAATCTCCCAGGCAATCAACGATTTTGCGCACTGGCGCGGAAGACGAAGTACCTGCAGGCAATGGTCGACAAGAATTTGAAGCAGCGCACAGTCGACAAACTGGCGCAGTACGACCCGGCACTTTTGAGTCGCGCAGCCACATTCCTTTATCTCAAGGAAACACATTCATCTTTCGAAGTTGAACGCGAAAAACCGAGTGCGACGCGCGCGCAGCGCTTCGCAGATTTACTTCGGGAAGCAGAAAATGGCATCTCACTTTCTGAAGAACGTTTCGTACAATTACAAAACGCAATTGTCGATCCGCGATTTGCCGAATTTACGTATCGAAGCACGCAGAATTGGATTGGGCAAGACCTTGGCCACCGCAAGAAAGTGGATTTCGTACCCCCGCGTCCGGAGCACGTGCGCGAATTGATGGATGGACTCGTCGATTTCTCCGAAACAGTCCGGGCAAATCCTGAATACCTCGATCCGGTTATTTCGGCTGCCGCATTAGCTTTTGGCTTCGTTTTCATTCATCCGTTTATGGATGGGAACGGTCGACTGCACCGCTTCCTGATTCACGACTCACTTTCAGCGAGCGGCTTTACCCCCAAAGGAATAGTGCTGCCTGTTTCCGCAGTCATACTTGCCAACCTGGCAGAATATATTGAAACTCTAGAGCACTTTTCCAAACCGCTTTTGGCCTTGACAACCTACAACCCCGATCCGCCCGGGATACCCGCAATCGGCAACGATGCCGTCTACTACCGATATTTTGATTCCACAGATCAGGCGTCATTCCTCTACATGGCGCTCGAAAGAACGGTTGAACAGGACTTGGAGCAGGAAATCAGTTTCTTGCTCGGATTTGATGCGGCGTACAAGTCGTTGAAGGAAATTCTCGATTGGCCTGCGCATTCTCTCGATCTCTTCATTCAATTCGTACATCAAAACCAAGGAACACTTTCGAAGACGAAACGGCAGTCGCATTTTTCATGGATGACTGAGGAAGAAATCAAGCGTTCAGAGGCCATCGTAGTTGAATCGTTCTCGCAAAAAATCTGAATGGATGTTTACCAAACGGCGCGAGCTGCGAAAAGATCAAAAAGTTGGAAAGAGGAAAATTCGGCATCCGCATCAAGAGGAACTTCTATTTACCTCCGTTCGTGGTGAGCCTGTCGAAACACCAGTGCGCCAAGTCATTGATTCAACTTAGCCCACTCCTTCGACTGGCTCAGGGCGAACGGTAGGAGGTTTTTAGCCGTCCCCAAGTTCAAAACCCAGTATTGGCGAGCATCGCCAGCTACTTTATCGCCAAACACCCCGCCAATACTGGACTTTCACTTTCAAAACGTAGTCCGAACAACTCCCGCGTCCCCAATCTTCAACGCATTAAACAGCCTCACCAGCGGCCATAATTCCTGATATCGCTCGCAAGTCTTCCTCACGTAATGCACGAAGCGCGGCGTGTCTTCCAGATAGCGGGGTTTGCCGTCGCGATAATTGATGCGCGCAAAAATGCCGAGGATTCTCAGGTGGCGTTGCAGGCCCATCCACTCTACGTCGCGATAAAAATCGTCGAATTGGGCTGGCACGGGCAGCCCGGCTTTTTTGGCTTTTTCCCAGTAGCGGATGGTGCCATCGAGCACTTGTTCTTCGTCCCACGAAATAAAGGCGTCGCGGTAAAGTGAGGCGATGTCGTAGCTGATCGGGCCGTACACCGCATCCTGAAAATCGATCACGCCGGGGTTCATTTCAGGCGCACCGTCTGCCACCATCAAGTTCCTCGGCATGTAGTCGCTGTGCACGTACACGCGCTTCTGCGCGAGGGTTGAATCAATAATCAGCGCGAACATGCTTTCCAGTGTTTCGCGTTGCGAATTGCTCAGTTCTACTTGCAGGTGTTTGGCGATATACCAATCGGGAAACAAGCTCAGTTCACGCTTGAGCAGCGGCGCATCGTACAGCGGCAACACGTCCGGCTTCGAGGCCAACTGCCATTTCACCAGCGCGTCTGCACATGGGCGGAACAGGGCATCGAAGTTGTCGTCGTTCAATACATCCAGATAAGTTTGCCGCCCCAGATCGGTTAAGAGCAAAAATCCTTGCGATAAATCGGCCGCCATTATCTTCGGCGCATGCACGCCAGCATCAATCATGAGCCCGGCCACTTTGATGAACGGGCGGCAATCTTCAAGCGCCGTCGGCGCATCCATGACGATGCGCGTACCGGATGGGGTGGTTATGCGAAAATAGCGACGAAAACTGGCGTCTTCAGAGGCGGGGGTGAGTTGGTAATCAGACACGCCCTCGCTGGCCATCAGCGGTTGTAGCCACGCAGCGAGCGCCTGCATGCGTGGTGAAGCATCTTGAATCATGTGGTTTCTTTTTATTTTGACAACCCGAATTTTAACATCCGCTCCCCTTGGCTTTCCTCGCTATCCCGGCTTTGTGCCCAGTCCGCTTGAATGATCCATCCGCATCCACTCGGCTGAGGCGTTCACGCCTGTGCCATGCGCTTGTGCTGGTGCTGGCGGGTGTCGGCACACTCGCGTCAGTGCCCATGCACGCGCAGCAAATTACGCCGCCCACGCAGGCCGAGCTCGATCTCGCCATTCGCGAAGCGCTCAAGGTTGATAAAACATTGCCCACGCCGGGTGCGTTAATTGGCCGTCCACCCAAGACCGGGCCGCGCGTGATCGAGGCCGGCAGCATCGATGGCGTGAACCAAAAGAGCGTCTCGGCGACCGGCGATGTTTCGCTCAGTCAAGGCAACATGACGGTGACGGCTGAGCGCCTCGATTACGATAAAGAGACCGACACCGCTGTGGCACCGGGCAAGATGCGCATGACCCGCGACGGCGATGTGGTGACTGGCAGCAATCTGAAACTGAAGGTGGAAACTGAAGTCGGCAGTCTGGAAGATCCGGCGTTTATCTTTTCAAAAAATCCGACGCGGCCGGCGCAGCGCTTTGAAGCGCGCGGTGCGGCCAGGCGCATGGATTTTCTGGGTGCAGATCAGGAGCGCCTGTACGACGCCTTCTACACCACATGCAGGGCCGACGAAAACGAGTGGTATCTGAAAATTTCAGAGCTCTCGCTTGATCGCGCGCGCAATATTGGATCAGGCATCAACGCCGTGGTTGAATTCAAAGGCGTGCCGATTTTGTACATGCCGTACATGACGTTCCCGTTGAACAACGAACGCAAATCCGGTTTCCTGCCACCGACGATTGGTACATCTTCCAGCAGCGGTTTCGAGCTTGCAGTGCCGTATTACTGGAACATCGCGCCGAACCTGGATGCGACGATCACACCGAAGGCCTTTACCCGTCGCGGTTTGCAGCTAGGCACTGAGCTTCGCTACCTTGACCGCGGTATGTTGGGGCAGCTAGATGCCGAATATTTGCCGCACGACCGCATCGCTGACCGCGATCGCTACCTGGCGTCGCTGCGCCATTACCAGAATCTCGATAAATGGCTGGCGCCGGGTTGGAGCGCGTCGATCAATGCGCAAAAAGTTTCTGACGATAATTACTTTCGCGATCTTTCAACACGCATCAGCAATACCGCGCAGACCAATCTGCCGCGTGATGTCGCCCTCACGTACGCGAGCGATTTCGGCAATCTGACGACGCGTTATTTAAGTTTTCAGACCTTGCAGGATCCCACGGCACCGGCGATTTTGTCGCCGTATCGGCTGGCCCCGCAGGTCACGTTCAACGCGACCCCGAATCGCTGGAACGGGATCGAGCTCAATACGGTTGGCGAATTTACGTCCTTCGAACATCCGACGCTCGTCAGCGGACGGCGCTGGCTGCTGTATCCGTCGGCGTCCTATCCGATCGCGCGCCCTTATGGCTTTGTTACGCCGAAGGTCGGCTTTCATGCGACCCGCTATGACCTCACACGCAACGCCACCGGTTTTGAAGGCGGCACCCGCGCACTGCCGATTTTGAGTGTCGATAGCGGGTTGGCATTTGAACGCGCGGCCACTTTTTTTGGCCAGTCGATCACGCAAACGCTGGAGCCACGGCTATTCCTGCTCTATGTGCCGTTTCGGGAGCAAAACAAATTGCCGCTGTTTTCAACCGCCGAAACCGATTTTAGTTTCGCGCAGATTTTCAATGAAAATTTGTTCGTCGGCGGCGACCGTATTTCGGATGCGAGGCAAGCCACTGCGGCTGTCACGACGCGATTCATTGAGAACATCACCGGCATCGAACGGCTGCGCGCGGCAATTGGCCAGCGCTATTATTTCAGCCCGCAGCGTGTGACCCTCGCCACCAACAACGCCATCGGCATTTCGGGTACCACGACGGGCAGTATTAGTCGCTCCGATTTTCTGGCCGCATTGTCGGGGCAGGTGTCGGATAGCTGGTCGCTTGATTCCGGATTCCAGTATTCGGCCTCGACCAAACAATTCCAGAAAACCAACGTCTCCGCGCGCTATGTGGCTGAGGGCGGGAAGCTGTTGAATTTCAGCTACCGTTTCACCCGCGATTCGTTGAAGCAAATTGATATTTCCACGCAATGGCCGTTTGGCCGGGTAGCCCCAGCCTGGACGCTGCTGGCACGGGCCAACCATTCGCTGCGCGACGGGCGTCTGATCGAGGGCTTGCTTGGGGTCGAGTATAATCAGGGTTGCTGGGAATTTCGCCTTGTGGCGCACCGATTTGCCACTGCCGCCGAGAAATATTCAAACTCGATCCAGTTCCAGTTGGAGCTGAAGGGTCTATCCAAACTGGGCATCAATCCGCTGGAAACGCTGAAGCAGAACATTTCCGGCTATCGACGGTCTGAGGATCGTGCCGGTGACCAGTACGGCCGCTAATCTTTGTAGAGAAATCATCATGAAACATCGTTTATTGCGCATTTGTCTTTTCGTGTTTGCCGGTGCCGCTTCAATTGCAGGTGCACAGGCCCCGTTCGCGACCCCCGCCACGCCGAACCCGTTGTTCACGCCACCGGCCCCCAAGCTCGACACCAAACTTCTATCTCCCGTGAAGCCCGGCGGCGTGATCGAGCTTGACCGCATCGTGGCCGTGGTGAACAACGAAGTCATTACGATGAACGACCTGAACGAGCGCGTGACAACGGTGGCGGCGCAATTGAAAAAGCAGGGCACGCAACTGCCGCCAATGGATGTGTTGCGCAAACAATTGCTCGATCGCATGGTGCTTGACCTTGTCGAAATGCAGGACGCGAAGGAAACGGGCATCAAGGTCGATGACGATACGCTCGACAAAACCTTGCAGCGCATCGCCGATGAAAACAGCTTGTCGATGACTGAATTCAGGCGTCTGACTGAGGCTGATGGCATCCGCTGGTCAAAATTTCGTGAGGAGATTCGCGGTGAAGTGATGAAGACCCGTTTGCGCGAGCGCGAGGTCGGTGGGAACGTCAATGTGACGGACGCCGAAATTGATACGCAATTGCTGCTTGAGGCGCGCGAAGCGAGCACCGATCAGGAATTCCGGCTGGCCCATATTCTGGTGCTGGTGCCCGAACAGGCGACTTCGGCACAGATAGAAACGCGGCGCAAACGTGCGCTGCAGGCGTTGTCGGAATTGCGCAAAGGTGCCGAATTCGCACAGATCTCCGCACAATTTTCCGATGCGCCGGACGCGCTACAAGGTGGCAATCTGGGCTGGCGTCCATCGGGCCGTCTGCCGGCGATTTTTCTGGAAGCGCTCTCAGCATTGAAGGCAGGCGAAATCACCGATATTTTGCGCAGTGCCAATGGCTTTCATATCGTGAAATTGCTCGACAAGCGTGGCCGCAGCAATCAGCCAACGGTTCAACAAACGCGCGCGCGCCACATCCTGATCAAGCAAAAGGAAGGCGTCACCGACGACGACGCGCGCGCGCGCCTGTCCCGATTGCGCGAGCGCCTCATCGGCGGTGCCGACTTCGCCGAATTGGCGAAAGTGCATTCGGATGACCCTTCGGCAACCAAGGGCGGTGAATTAGGTTGGCTATCACCGGGGGACACCGTGCCGGAATTTGAGCGCACCATGAACCAGCTACGCGACAACGAAATTTCGGCGCCGATACAAACCCAGTTCGGCTGGCATTTGCTACAGGTGGAAGAGCGCCGTACCGAAGGTGTTACCGAGGAGCGTCGCCGTGCTGCTGCGCGCAACGTAATCCGCCTGAGGAAGACCGATGAGGCCGTGGAAGACTGGTTAAGACAGGCGCGGGATCGGGCGTTTGTTGAGTTGAAGCTCGAAGAGAAATAACGATCTCCCCCTCTCCATTACGTGGCGAGGGAAGCAGTAATCCAATGACCGCATCCAGTAACCTCATTGCAATTACCTCCGGCGAACCTGCGGGAATCGGTCCCGATCTATGCGTGCTGCTCGCGGCCGAACTCGCAACGAAAACAGATTCCAGATACGTTTTTTTTGCCGATAAAAATCTGCTCGCCGCGCGCGCTGATTTGCTTGGGGTCAACTGGCCGATCAGCGCAGCTAACGTGCATCTTGAGCACAACCCGCTGGCGGCCAACGCCAAGCCCGGCGTGCTTGATCGCAAAAACGGCCAATACGTCCTGCACTTAATTGATCTTGCAATCGGCGGCTGCCTCAGCGGCAAATTCGCGGCAATGGTGACGGCACCAGTGCACAAGGGCATCATCAACGACGCAGGGTTCGGCTTTACCGGTCACACCGAATATCTTGCCGCAAATACTGGCACGCCGCAGGTTGTGATGATGCTGGTCGGTTGCAAAACGCCGATTCTGCGTGTCGCTCTTGCCACAACGCATTTGGCCCTCAAGGATGTGCCCGCTGCAATCACTCGTGAATCGTTGGCGCTCACGCTGCGCATTTTGCACGCCGACCTCACCACAAAATTTGGTATCGCGCAGCCGCGCATCATCGTGGCCGGCCTGAATCCGCACGCGGGCGAAGGCGGCTATCTGGGGCGTGAAGAAATCGACGTCATTGTTCCAGTGGTGGAAATGTTGAAAGCAGAAGGAATGCTGCTCGACGGCCCGCTGCCCGCCGACACTCTGTTCACGCCGCGCCATCTCCAGCATGCCGACGCGGTGCTGGCGATGTATCACGATCAAGGATTGCCGGTGCTCAAATACGCGAGCTTCGGCGAGGGCGTGAATGTCACGCTGGGGTTGCCGATCATTCGTACGTCGGTTGATCACGGTACCGCGCTGGATCTGGCGGGCACGGGAAAAATTGACACTGGCAGCATGAAGGCCGCCATCGATCTGGCCGCACAATTGGCGCGACCACGCTAACGATGTTGCCACGCGCGAAGAAACGGTTTGGTCAGCATTTTCTGACGGATCGTCATTACATTGATCGCATCATCAGTGCCATCGCGCCGCAGCGCGACGATGTGCTGGTTGAAATCGGGCCCGGGCCTGGTGCCATCACAGAGCCACTCAGCGCCAGACTGAATCATTTGCACGCGGTGGAGGTTGATCGCGATCTCGCGGCGGCGCTGCGCACGCGGTTTTCGGCAGACATCCTCACTTTGCACGAAGCCGATGTGCTGTCGTTTGATTTTTCCATTTTCGGCACGCATTTTCGCGCCGTCGGCAATCTGCCCTACAACATCTCCACACCATTTCTGTTTCATCTTGCGACCTACGCCGATGCGCTGATCGATGGCACGTTCATGCTGCAAAAAGAGGTCGTGGACCGCATGGTGGCCGCACCCGATAGCGCGGCGTATGGGCGGCTGTCAGTGATGCTGCAGTATCGCTTCCAGATGAAGCGCATGTTTGATGTGCCACCCGGTGCATTCACGCCGCCGCCCAAAGTGGATTCGGCCATCGTGCGCATGGTGCCGCTGCCCGCACAACGATTGCGCGCAGTAAACGAAGATCGCTTCGCCGCGTTTGTGAGCGCGGGATTTGGCCAGCGCCGAAAAACACTCGGCAATACGCTCAAGCCTTATCTTGCCGCCGACGCGATTGCGGCGCTCGGTATCGATCCCAAACGGCGCGCGGAAACATTGAGTGTGGCGGAATTTGTGGCGTTGGCCGATTGCGCGGTGTGACCTCCCCCTTCCAAAAAGGGATTGAGCGGGATTTCTCGGTCGTCGCATGCACGGACTGTTAACGAGAAGCGACCGCCGAAAATCCCTCCCAACCTCCCTTTAGAAAAGGGAGGAGAAAATCGAGTTGCCAGAAAACTCAACCACTGGCGCGCCTTTCCAGCCATTTATGCTCTGAAGTCCGCGCCAAATAACAATCTACGCTTAAAATTGCGGGGGCAACTATCCATCCGGGCGGCAGAGGGTTCGCCCGGATGGATGTTGCGAGGCGTGGCTTTTAGTCGGCCTGCTTTCGCAAAAACGCCGGGATGTCGTACATCTCAACCCCGGATTGCTGCATCGCACTCACCGTCGCATCGCGACGCCGGCGGGTCACCGCAGGCGTATCAAGATCGTGATAATTGATCGCACCAGCAGAGGTTGGTAGCGGCGCGCCGATGGCGTCGTCAGTACCGGTCCTGGCCATTGGTGCGGCTGAATACACCATTTGCGGTTGACGCTTCGACACTGATCCGCCAAGACCGGTGGCCACGATCGTTACCCGCAATTGGTCGCCGATGTTTTCGTCGAGCACGCTGCCAAAAATCACCGTTGCGTCTTCAGCCGTGAAGCTGCGAATAGTGTTCATGACTTCGTGCACTTCTTTCAGCTTCAGCGATTTGCTGGCCGTGATATTGACGAGCACACCGCGCGCACCAGTCAGGTTCACGTCTTCGAGCAATGGCGATGCGGCGGCGCGTTCAGCAGCAACTTGCGCGCGGTCAGGGCCGGATGCCATGGCGGAACCCATCATTGCCACACCGTTCTCGCTCATCACCGTGCGCACGTCTGCAAAATCAACGTTGACAAGACCCGGGCAGTTGATCACTTCGGCAATACCCGCGACGGCACCGTTGAGCACATCGTTGGATGCCCTGAATGCGTCTTCGTAGGTCACGTCGTCGCCCAACACTTCCATCAACCGATCATTGGGGATGATGATGAGCGAATCAACGTGCTGCTTCAGCGCCTCGATGCCTGCTTCGGCGATCTTTTTACGCTTGCCTTCAAACGCGAACGGCTTGGTGACCACCGCGACCGTAAGCACACCCATCTCGCGTGCAATTTCCGCGATGATCGGTGCCGCACCAGTGCCGGTGCCACCACCCATGCCAGCGGTAATGAAGAGCATGTCGGCACCCTGAATCAACTCTGCGATGCGTTCACGATCCTCAATTGCCGCCTGACGACCCACGTCCGGATTGGCACCTGCACCCAAGCCTTTGGTGACCGCGCCACCCAACTGCATGGTGACTTTTGCCTGATTGCGTTTCAACGCTTGCGCGTCGGTATTGGCGCAAATGAACTCCACGCCCGCCACACCGTTGCCGATCATGTGGTCGACTGCATTGCCGCCGCAGCCTCCCACACCGATCACTTTGATGATCGCTTCCGGTTGCTCTGTATCGATAACCTCAATCATGTTTACTCTCCTCTGCTGTGAAACAACTAAAAAACAACTTGAAAATTTTTCTAACTTCCCCTATTTCGCTAGAAATTACCTTTAAACCAACTCGCCATTTTTTCGAATACGCCTTTGAAATTTGCGCTGTGCAGCCGTACATGCTCATCGCGTTTTTTCTGCTCCAGCCCAGACACCAATAAGCCAACTCCGGTCGAAAAGCGTGGATTACGAACCACCTCTGCAAGCCCGCCGGAATAACTCGGCACCCCCAGGCGCACCGGCATATGGAACACCTCTTCACCGAGTTCGACCATGCCTTGCATCGCTGCACTGCCGCCGGTCAACACGATGCCGGATGACAGTAATTCTTCAAATCCGCTGGCGCGCAATTCGCGCTGGATCAATGAGTAAAGTTCTTCCACGCGCGGCTCGATTACTTCGGCCAGTGTTTGTCGTGACATCTGACGCGGCTCACGATCACCCACACCCGGTACTTCGATCACGTCATTCACACTGGCGAGCTGGCGCAGCGCGCAGCCGTGCGCCAGCTTGATGTCCTCGGCATCCTTGGTCGGAGTACGCAGCGCCATGGCGATGTCGTTGGTGATCTGGTCACCAGCAATCGGTATGACGGCGGTGTGGCGAATCGCGCCGCCCGTGAAGACGGCGATGTCGGTCGTGCCGCCGCCAATATCGACAAGGCACACGCCCAAATCTTTTTCGTCTTGCGACAGCACTGCGATGGCCGAGGCCAGTGGCTGCAAGACGAGATCGCGCACCTCGAGCCCGCAGCGCCTGACGCACTTCATGATGTTCTGCGCCGCCGACACCGCGCCGGTGACGATGTGCACTTTGACTTCCAGCCGCACACCGCTCATGCCCACTGGTTCGCGCACATCTTCCTGGCCGTCGATGATGAATTCCTGCGTGAGAATGTGCAGTATTTGTTGATCCATCGGAATGTTTACCGCGCGTGCGGTTTCGACCACGCGATCCACATCGAATTGCGAAACTTCCTTGTCCTTGATCGCGACCATGCCGTGCGAATTGAAGCTCTTGATATGCGAGCCCGCGATGCCGGTAAGTACATCGCGAATCTTCACATCCGCCATCAGCTCAGCTTCTTCCAGCGCGCGCTGAATACCGGTGACGGTCGCTTCAATATTGACGACCACACCTTTCTTCAACCCCTTCGACGGATGCTGTCCCAAGCCGAGAATTTCGAGCGCGCCATCAGGCGTTACCTCGGCGACGATGGCGACGATTTTGGACGTACCAATATCGAGTGCGACCAGCAGATTTTTGGTTTCGCGTGGCTTATTCATAGGCTCGTTTCTTCATGCGCTGTTTTCATCATTTGACGACCGCCTTTTTGGTGGACTTACTCGCAGCACCCATCACAGACGTGGCGGGCTTGATCGGTTTGGCATCAGCGACTTTGAGTGCCATTCCGGATTGGTAGCGCATGTCGATACGCGCGTTGGCCATTTGCAATGCTGGTACTGATGCATATGCCCTCACGTAACGATTGAGCCGCTCGCCAGCTTCAATGCGGCCCAGCTCCAGTGATGCGCCGTTATCGAGCACGACCTGCCAGGCGCGTCGCGCTGAAAGCGCAACCGCCGATGGCGTTTGGTTGATGGCGACAAGTCGGGATTTGAATGTGTCGTAATTGGCGAGCACTTCTTTGGCAGTGCCTTCCGGGCCACTGAATATCGGCAACGGCGCATCAAGTTCGGCCTCGAATACCTCGCCGAAGGTATTGACCAATAACTGTTGCTCTGAATCGCGATTCTTCCATCTTGCAAACGGGCGATGTTCTTCGACGCTGACTTCCAGCGTCGCGGGAAAGCGACGGCGAACATCAGCGTTGCGCACCCAGTGCACTTGCTTGATAGCGGCTTTCACGTCGTTCAGATTCGTCTGCAACATGCCGCCCCGTATACCACCGGCGGTACGCTTGAGTTCGGCCGCATCGACGCGTTGCATGTCGCCCACAAATATCACTTGTCCAATCGGAAACATCGGCGAGGAGCCCACGTTTTTCGATAACGCGCCCATCGCCAGCCACGCAAGCACTGCCGCCACCAGCATCGCCAGCAGCGACGCTGCAATCACGACCACGCGGTTGCGCGTGAAGTGCGCTGCGGGCTCAGGTGCGTGTCTGGGTTGAGGTTTTGGTTGGCGTGCCATGTGATTAGCTCTTTAGCGATGCCATTTGCAAAATACGCACGCACAGATCCGGATAACTCATCCCGACTGCACGTGCGGCCATTGGCACCAGCGAGTGGCTGGTCATGCCTGGCGAGGTGTTCAATTCCAGAAAGCTGACCCGACCGTCGGGCGCAAGCATCATGTCGGCACGGCCCCAGCCTTCGCAGCCGAGTACGCGGAATGCTTTCAGCGTCATCGCACGAATTTCGTCCTCGACATCGGTACGAATCCCGGACGGGCAGTGATACTTGACGACATCGGTGAAATATTTATTCTGGTAGTCGTAGGCACCGTCCGGCGCTTCGATGCGAATCAGCGGCAACACATCGCTTCCCACCACCGAGGCGGTCAATTCCTGGCCCACGATAAATTCCTCGGCGATTACCAGCGGATCTAGCTTGCAAGCGAGCTGAAACGCGGCGACCAGATCGACCGCTGTTGTGACTTTGGTAACGCCGATACTGGAGCCCTCACGTGCTGGCTTCACGATCAGCGGCAACTTCAATTCCTCAACAACAGCCCGCCAGTCGCTATCCGCAGTGAGCATGCGAAATTTGGGCGTCGGAATTCCTGCCGCCTGCCAGACCAGCTTGGTGCGCCACTTGTCCATCGCCAGCGCGGAACCCAGCACACCGGAGCCGGTGTAGGCAATCTTCAAAGTCTCAAGTACGCCCTGTACGGTGCCGTCTTCACCAAAGCGGCCATGCAGTGCGATAAACACGCGCTCAAATTTTTCACGCGACAAATCGAACAGCGAATTGACGACCGGGTCGAACCCGTACGCATCCACGCCCTGCTCGCGTAGCGCAGCAAGCACGCCGGTGCCGGAGAGCAGCGAGATCTCGCGCTCAGCGCTTGGGCCGCCCATCAGCACAGCAACTTTGCCGAGTTTCTTTGCATCAATACTCAAAGTGAAACTCCAATACTGGTGAGGCTCTCAGGCACAAAATGGCTGGGAAATCCCGCCAATGCTTGATCTACGTATTTAGCTACAGCTTTACGAATCATCATTTGGCACTCCCAACAATTCTTACTTCGCGCACCAATTCCACACCGGTCTGCTGCCTCACGGTGTCCTGCATATGCGCGATCAGGTTTTCGATATCGGCTGCCGTCGCCGCGCCGGTATTGATGATGAAGTTCGCGTGCTTGATCGATACCTGCGCGCCGCCGATGTTGAACCCTTTGAGGCCGCACGATTCGATCAGCCGCGCCGCGTGGTCTCCCAGCGGATTGCGAAACGTCGAACCCGCGTTGGGTTTATCGAGCGGCTGCGAGGCCATGCGTTTGGCCAACAATTCTTTGATGCGCGTCTTTGCGATGTCCGCGTCACCCGGTTGAAAACGAAAGCGCGCGGCGACGAACCATTCCTCACCGGGAAATTTAGCCGCCACATGCCGATAGCCAATTTCAAAATCCGCCGACGTTCGTGTATGCAGCACGCCATCGCGATCAATCGTCGTGCAATCGACCACCTGCTCCCAGGTCTCGGTGCCGTAGCAGCCGGCATTCATCGCCAGCGCGCCGCCCACTGTGCCAGGCACACCGGCCAGCCATTCGGCAGCGGCCAGCGAATGCTTCGCGGCAAATTTTGCAACGTGAGGAGATGCAACGCCGGCACCAGCGCAGACGATGCTCGCGTCATCAGCATCAAGGGTCAGTCCATGCAGTGTCGGTGTCGTCATCACCACAGTGCCATCGAACCCGGCGTCCCGCACCAGCAAATTGCTCCCCAGCCCAACGAACAACAGCGGCTCATCCTTCGATAAGGTCGGCAGAAACGCTTGCAAATCGGCAAGGTCAGCGGGCTTGAAGAACTGTTTCGCGCGTCCGCCTGCGCGCCACGAGACGTGTCGCGACATCGGCTCATCAACGCGAAGTTCTCCGCGCAATTTAGCATTGCCGACGCGCGCGAATTTGGCGGACTCACTCATGTTCATTCCCCGCCCCCACTACCCACAATCCCGGCAAGGGTCGGTGCCACGCCGCCCACCGAGCCCGCACCCATCGTGATCACCACATCGCCGTCGCGAACCCGGCTTAGCACCGCATCGGGAATTTCATTGGCCGTCTCCACAAACAACGGCTCCACTTTCCCCGTAACACGCAGCGCACGCGCGAGCGCGCGGCCATCTGCGGCGACGATTGGCGCTTCACCTGCCGGGTACACATCCGCCAGAATCAACTCATCAGCCGTGGACATGACTTTCACGAAGTCTTCAAATAAATCGCGGGTTCGCGTGTAGCGATGCGGCTGAAACGCCAACACGATGCGCCGCCCCGGAAACGCACCGCGCGCTGCTGCCAACACGGCTGCCATTTCGACCGGATGGTGGCCGTAATCATCGATCAGCGTGAATACACCACCGGACGCAATCGTGATATCGCCGTAGCGCTGGAAACGTCGTCCGACGCCGGTGAATGTGGATAGTCCGCGTGCAATATCCGCGTCCGCGACGCCAATTTCACGCGCAATCGCAATGGCCGAGAGTGCGTTCAATACGTTATGCGTGCCGGCAAGATTCAACTCCACATCCATCACGCTGCGATCATTGCCGTTCACGGCTGTGAACTTCATTTTTCCATTCACGGCACTCACATTGACCGCGCGCAGTTCGGCAGCTTCGCCCATCCCGTAGGTGCGTACCGGCTTACTGAGCCTGGGCAAAATATCCCTCACGTTGGGATCATCCACGCACAACACCGCCAGACCATAAAACGGCAGATGCTCCAGAAATTCCACAAAGGCTGATTTCAATTTTTCGAAATCGTGCTCGTAGGTGTCCATGTGATCCTGGTCGATATTGGTAACGACGGCCATGATCGGTTGCAGGTAAAGGAACGATGCATCCGATTCGTCCGCTTCGGCCACCAGAAATTCGCCAGTCCCCAGACGTGCGTTGGTGCCGATGGAATTCAAGCGTCCGCCGATCACGCAGGTCGGGTCGAGCCCCGCTTCGCCAAGCACGTGTGCAATCAGCGATGTGGTCGTGGTCTTGCCGTGCGTCCCGGCGATGGCAATGCCCTGCTTGAACCGCATCAATTCGGCCAGCATCATCGCGCGCGGCACCACTGGAACGCGTGCGGCTTTGGCCGCGATCACTTCTGGGTTGTCGGCTTTTACGGCGCTGGAGATCACCACCACATCCGCGCCGGTAATGTTGGCAGCAGCATGGCCGATAAGCACCTTGGCCCCCAGCGATTTCAGTCGCTTCACAACGGCGGTTTCGCTCAGGTCGGAACCGCCGACGGTGTAGCCGAGATTGATCAGCACCTCAGCGATGCCGGACATGCCGGAGCCGCCAATGCCGATGAAGTGGAGATGTTTGACTTTATGTTTCATGTATCACCGAATCGGCATTGGCGGAAATTTGCGCACGCAAATTTGGCCGCCCTGAGCAAGGGCGCACGCCCTTGTGGACGTTGTCCGCGATGAAGTGGAGATGTTTGACTTTATGTTTCATGTAGCGAGTTCCATACACGCTTCAGCGCATCGCACCGTCGCGTTAGGTTTGCCCAACGTGCGTGCAATCGTCGCCATTGCCAACAATTTTTCGCGCGTCAGATTTTTGATTTGTTGCGCCAGCGTTTGCGGCGGCGTCTCCAACTGCTTCACCAACAGCCCAGCACCCGCGTCGGCGAGAAAATGCGCATTGGCCAGTTGTTCTTCAGCCACGAAAAAAGGCAGCGGCACGAGCACACTTGCCACGCCAGCGACTGTCAGTTCTGCGACCGTGATGGCGCCTGCCCGACACAACATCACGTCGCACCAGGCGTATTTTTCACTCATGTCATCGATGAATGGCAGCACCGTTGCGTCTACCGCTGCCGACCGATATGCATTGACCAGTTCGTCGTAATTTTTCTCGCCGGATTGATGAATAATTTCCGGACGCTCCGCTTTTGGCAGCGTTGCCATTGCCGCGACGACCAGATCGTTGAGTGTTTTTGCGCCGAGGCTGCCACCAACGATCAGCAAGCGAACAGGGCCGCTACGGCCCGCAAATCTCGTCGCGGGTATCGACAGTGCTGCGATGTCGGCCCGTACTGGCGTGCCCAGCCATTCGACATTTTTCGGTTTCGGCAACAGCTTGGCCAGCGCATTTTTTGGCGTTTGTTCGAACGTCTTGGGAAATCCAACCAGCACACGATCTGCGATCAAGGCGAGCACGCGATTGGTCAGGCCCGCATGCGCGCCCGGCTCATGCACGACCAGTGGTTTGCCGCACAACACACCCATCACGCCACCGGGGAAAGCGATATAGCCACCCATCGACACGACCACATCGGGTTTCACACGGCGCATCACCGACAGCGATTGCCAACATGCGCGTAGCAACACCAGCGGCAACAATGCCCATGCAAGCAAGCCCTTGCTGCGCACGCCGGACATATTGACGACTTCAATCCGGTATCCCGCCTTGCCGACCAGCTTATGTTCCATGCCGGCAGGTGTGCCCAGCCAGACAATCGTCCAGCCGCGTTGCACCAGCACGTCAGCAATCGCCAAGCCCGGATAAATATGTCCGCCCGACCCGGCAGCCATAATCAGCGCGGTACGCTTCATACGCGTCCGACCCCCGTGTTAGTGCCCACGCGATTTTCCGCGTCGATTCGCAACAGAACTGCCACCGCGATGCAATTGACAACGATGCCGGTGCCGCCATAAGACAGGAAAGGCAGCGTGAGGCCTTTGGTTGGTAGCACACCCATGTTCACACCCATGTTGATGAACGCCTGCGCCGACAACCACACGCCGATGCCCTGTGCGACCAACGCTGGAAAATATTTTTCGCGCATCATCGCTTCGCGACCGATTGCGAAGGCGCGATGGATCAGCAACACGAAAAGGGCCAGGACGATGGCGATGCCAACGAATCCAAGTTCTTCGGCAATCACTGCGAGCAGAAAATCGGTATGCGCTTCCGGCAGGTAGAAAAGTTTTTCCACGCTACCGCCCAAGCCCACCCCAAGCCATTCGCCGCGCCCGAAGGCAATCAATGAATGCGAGAGCTGGTAGCCCGTTCCGTACGCATCCGCCCACGGGTCCATGAAGCCGACGATGCGCTGCAAACGATATGGTGAAGAAATAATCAGCGCGACGAACGCCACCGCGAGCAGCACGATCAATCCTGCGAATACACGCCAGTTGAGCCCGCCCAGAAAAAGCACTGCCATCGCAATTGCCGTGATCACCACCAGCGCGCCGAAGTCCGGCTGCCGCAGCAACATCGCGCCGGTGAACACCATCACCGCCAGCATCGGCAGGAAGCCTTTCTTGAAATCATGCATGAAGGCAGCTTTGCGCACGGTGTAGTCGGCTGCGTACAGCACCACAAAAAATTTCATCAACTCTGATGGCTGCATGGTGGTAAAGCCCAGCGAAATCCAGCGTCGCGAACCATTCACCTCACGGCCAATGCCGGGGATCAATACGATCACCAGCAAAAATCCGCCGAGGATAAAAAGCGGCAACGCGAGCCGCTGCCACAATGCAATCGGAATCTGGAATGTGATGCATGCCACCACCACACCGAGGATCAGAAAAATGCTATGGCGGCGCAGATAGAAGTGCATGCTGTAGCCGGAAAACTTATCGGCCTCGGCGATCGCGATCGACGACGAATAGACCATCACCAACCCCAGCGACAGCAACAGCACGACGCTCCATAACAGCGTCATGTCGAGTTCACCTCGTGGCGCGGTAGGGCTATAGAGCATTACTGCCACCTAAGTTCATGTCCAACTTTTGCTTTAAGGCACGCACGCATTCGGCGAACACCTCACCGCGATGGCTATAGTTTTTAAACATGTCGAAGCTCGAACAAGCGGGCGACAACAACACGGCATCGCCTGGTAAGGCGCATGAATAGGCCTTCTCCACGGCATCCTGCATTGAGACAGCGTGGACGCTCGACACTCTCGCAGAGGTGATCGCCGATTCAATCGACCGCGCATCCTTGCCGATCAGCACGACGGCGCGGGCGCGTTTTCTTACCGGCTCGCTGAGCGGTGAAAAATCCTGCTCCTTGCCGATGCCCCCTGCGATCAGCACCGTCGGCACGGTCATACCAAAGAGGGCGGCCACGGTGGAGCCGACGTTGGTGCCTTTTGAGTCATCAAAAAACGTAACGCCATTGATGGTGCCGACCTTCTCCAGCCGATGCGGCAAGCCTTTGAACTGGCGCAGACCATCGGCTAGCGACGGCGCATCCGCACCGATGCTGCGACACAATGCAAATGCGGCAAGTGCGTTCGCAGCGTTATGCAGGCCGGCGATTGGCATGTCAGAGAGCGACATCAACTGCGTGCGGCCTTCACAGAGCGCGTCGGCGT
>JAYURJ010000266.1:0-2794 GCA_043756275.1 Betaproteobacteria bacterium
TGGCGGAGACGAAGGGATTCGAACCCTTGATACAGCTCATCACCGTATACTCCCTTAGCAGGGGAGCACCTTCGGCCACTCGGTCACGTCTCCGTTAACCATCGATTGTAGCTGGTTTGAGTCAGCCGAGATTTCGCGCTGAGCTGGCGCAATTGCCGTGAACATTCCGTCCGTCTCAGTGAACGCTTCGTGTTATGCAGCGATGTACTGATGCGCATCGCGCAACACTTGATTCAATCGTCCGCGATTTTTCAAAGGAAACTGCAATGGCTCATTTTGTTAACGTTCCTCTGGGTCGTCCAATGGATCCGGTGCGTGATCGATCAACAGGGGTACGTTTGGCAAGCGTGAACGAGTCGTTAACCATCGGGGTATGGGGCGTTACGGCTAACGTTGCCGTGGTCGCGCGAGAGCCGGTCGGGGGTGGGCAGAACGGTATCAATATCATCGTTGCCGATACCCGTGTGCTGCAAAATGGTTGTCGAAAATTTTTTATTCGCGGTCTGGTTGACGGCTGCACGCTCACTGCGGTCGACGGTGGGGCTAACGTCACCGCTGCGCTCCCGGTGACCGGTCGCCGCGCATTTAGCTGGAATGACGCCACGCCGTCCACCGTGGTGCCAGGCATCAAGCTGCTCGCGCGGGGCAGCATGCAACGTTTCCCGCCGATGCCAGAGGCATCCTGGCGGGCAGCCATTGAACACACCCTGCGCGCCATCAGCAGCAATGCAGTGGGCCGCGTGGTGATTGCGCATGCGGCAAAGAGCCGCATCATCATCACGCCTTATATTGACACCTCGTTTCCCAATGCGGATGCGGGCATTTCGTTCACGGCCCAGGATCATCTGCACGAGGTGGCCGGCGGCGGTTCGGGCGGCACGCTTGCACACGAGATGACACACCGCATCATCCTCACCGCGACGGGGACGTGGGAAGACGCCAATGCGTCGTTCAACGAGCCAGCAGGTTACGAGTTTGACGGCACCGATTTTGTGAGCGTGCTGGTGCAAAACATGTACGGCTCGGCGATGGGGGCGAAGGTGCGACGCAAGGATCACGGGCTGGGCGTGATTCGTAGTGTGGACGCGGCCGACGCGCAAGGCTTTGCTTTTGATTTTGCGGGCCGACTGGGCTATTTCCGTGACCATGCGTCATCGTTTTTCGATGCACTGCAAACCGTGAATGTGGCGTGGAACCCGCTCAAGTACATGGACGTGAATCAGTCGTCTATGTAGGGTCCTCCCGACGACGTTCTGCGCTGAAGGCTGCCTTCCCGCACCCGTGGAGCGTGGGCGGTGTCGCTACACTGCGGTCTGCTTGTCCAGTTCAAACGCCTTGTGCAGCGCGCGCACCGCAAGTTCCATGTATTTATCGTCGATCACCACCGAGATTTTGATTTCGCTGGTGGAGATCATCTGGATGTTGATGCTTTCTTTTGACAGCGTTTCGAACATCAGTGCCGCGATTCCCACATGCGAGCGCATGCCAATGCCGACAACTGAAACTTTGGCGCATTTGGCGTCGCCAATGACTTCTTTTGCGTGAATGACGTCCTGCACTTCGTGCTTCAAAACGTTGAGCGTTTTTTGCAACTCGTTGCGATGCACGGTGAATGAAAAATCGGTGGTTCCGCCCACACCGGCGTTCTGAATAATCATGTCGACGTCGATGTTGGCCTTGGCCACGGGGCCCAAGATGGCAAACGCGATTCCCGGTTTATCGGGCACGCCGAGCACTGACACCTTCGCTTCGTCGCGGTTGAAGGCAATGCCGGAGATGATGGCTTGTTCCACGTTTTCTTCTTCCTCAAAACTGATTAGCGTTCCTGAATTGGCCTCTTCGGCGATCGGAATCATCGGATCGGTGAAGCTGGATAGCACGCGTGTTGGGACTTTGTACTTACCGGCAAATTCGACCGAGCGAATTTGCAGAATTTTCGATCCGAGAGAAGCCATTTCTAGCATCTCCTCAAAGGTCACCGTTTTCAGCGGTCGCGCGTCAGGCTCGACGCGCGGATCGGTGGTGTAAATCGCATCAACATCGGTGTAGATCAGGCACTCGCTGGCCTTCATCGCAGCGGCAACTGCAACCGCCTGCGTGTCCGATCCGCCACGGCCCAGCGTAGTGATGTGGCCATCATCGGTGATGCCCTGAAAGCCGGTGATAACGACCACCTTGCCAAGTTCAAGATCGGCCCGAACCCGCACATCATCGATGCTGGTGATGCGCGCCTTGGTGTACGAATCGTCGGTGCGAATCGGCACCTGCCAGCCGCAATAGCTTACCGCCTCAATGCCTTCCGCCTGTAAAGCGATAGCGAGCAAGCCAACAGAGACCTGCTCGCCGGTGGAGGCGATCATGTCAAGTTCGCGCGGGCTCGGATTCGGGTCGACTTCTCTGGCCAGTGCCAGCAGGCGATTGGTTTCACCCGACATCGCGGATGGCACCACCACCATCTGATAACCCGCACGGTGCCATTTGGCGACGCGCTTGGCGACACTTTTGATGCGCTCGACTGAGCCCATTGAGGTGCCGCCATATTTGTGAACGACTAGGGACATGATTTTCTCGCACCGTTCGCCCTGAGCGTAGCGAAGGGTCTGATTTCGTAGAGGACTGGTCAAACCCTTCGCCTATGGCTCTGGGCGACGGATCAAAGTTAGACGCTAAATGCGCTTAAAAACCAGCGTCGAATTAGTACCGCCGAAGCCAAAACTGTTGGACATCACCACGTCCACTTTGGCCTGACGCGCCGTGTTGGGCACGAGGTCGAGCTCGACCGCCGGGTCTTGTT
>JAYURJ010000267.1:0-2793 GCA_043756275.1 Betaproteobacteria bacterium
CCGATTCTGGAAGCGGGCTACGGCGAGTACATCGACGACGTGAAAAATCGTCGCTACCCTGGCAAGGAACACACGGTGTTCATGAAAGACGAAGAGCTCGAAAAATTCCGCAGCATCGTTGGCTGGAAAAAGTAGCACGCATGGCAGCGCCCGCTCTGGTTGATGAAGACATCGAGGGATTCCTCGCGCGAACCAGTTTTTTTTCGCGCTTCAGTGATCAACAGCGGGCGCGCATTCTTTCCATCGCAAAACCGGTTTCGCTGCCGATCGGAAAGCAGGTCTACGGCGTTGGCGAACCGGCCCGTACCTTTTACGTACTGATTGACGGCACGATTTTGTTTTCCCTGGCCGTTGGTAATCGTCAGGCAAACGCCGGCCAAATCATCGGCAGCGGGGATGTGTTTGGCTGGGGAGCGCTGGTTGAAACTGGGCACAAGCGAATTGCCAGTGCCATTGCCACATCGCCATGCAATGCGCTGGCGATAGACGGCGATGCACTGATTGCGCTCGCCGATGCCGATCATAGCCTCGGTTATGCGTTGATGCGTTCAATCAACAAAATTATCACGGGTACCCTGACGGCATTCGTCGCAGGCTAACAGGCTAATCAGGCGCGCTCGTTGAGCCTCGAAAGCGCGCAACTCTTTCTTGCATCCGGGATCGTCGGCTTCCTGATCGGCGCAGTCGGCGTTGGCGGCATTTTGCTTATTCCTGCGCTCGTTGCGCTTGCCGGGCTCACACCTCATCAGGCGAGCGCCACGGCTCTCTTCACGTTCCTGTTCACGGGCATACTCGGCACGATTCTTTTTCAGCGTCGCGGCAGCATTGACTGGCGACAGGCTGCTGCAGTATGCGTCGGCGCAATTATTTTTAGCTATGTGGGCGCGATGGCGAACAAGGCGGTCGGCGAAACCGCACTGATGCGAGTGATTGCCGTATTGATTATTTTTGCCGGTATTTACGTATATCTACCCGGCCCAAAAGAGTCGCCAATGCGCATGAATAACAATCGAATGTTTTTGCTGATCGCCATTGGTGCCGCATCGGGTTTCGGATCGGGATTTTCGGGTGCAGGCGGGCCGCTGTTTTCGGTTCCACTGATGGTGGTCGCAGGGTTTGCACCACTTATTACCATTGGCACAAGTCAAGTGCTGCAGATCGTTTCGGCCGCTTCTGGGTCGCTGGCCAATCTCAGCGTGGGAGATATTCAGTGGCCGCTGGTGACAGTAATAGCAGGTGGCGAGTTGGTCGGCGTATTTGCGGGTGTCAAGTTAGCCCACTCGGTGACATCGACCACATTGAAACGCGGTGCTGGCTTGATCTGCCTCGTGGTCGGTACGTGGCTGTTGATCCAGAATTATTGACGCGCACAACCAGTTCTGCCGCAACTACTCTTTGTCGTCGCGGCGGCAGAGTTTCAAAATCGACGCCTGAACTTACTTTGGCGCTTTTGACACGTCCTGCGCGATGATCTTGCCCAGCGGCAGCGTTGCGTTCGCGTCTTTTGCGACCTTGCGTGCTATCGAGTCGTCAAGCGCGCCGGGTGCGGGCTTGTCGACATCAATCGCCTTGGTGTTGTGCAGATAAACGTAGGTTTCGGCAAGCAGCTTTCTCACGCGATCATCGAACACGAAAGGCTTCTCGTCGCGTTCCTTGCTGCCGCCCGCGGACGCGGGGATGGCTCCATAGAGTGAGAACCACGCCATTGGCACGGTGATACCGGCGGTCTGTGCCTTGACGATCTCGGCCACCTTGACAGCATTCTTCGGATCGAGCACAAATCGTTGGGCCTCCAGCTCGGTCTTCAGCCATGCCTCGACGATATCGGGACGGCTCTTCATGAAGTCTTCGCGCATCGCGATCGCGCCGGCATCGGAAATGCCGAAGGTATGGCCCGTTGCAACGATTCTCGCGACGCCCTCGCCGACGATGTCGCCAATCCTCGACACCGACGGTTCCCACAGCACCGCACCGTCGATCTTGCCGGTGCGCAGGTTAGTGGCGATCACTTCGATTGATTGGTTGAGGACAGCAGACGGTTTGATCTTGGTCTTCTCGATTACCAAGCCGAGGAAGCGGTGGGCGCAACTGCCTTGCGGTGTGGCCACCACCTTGCCGTCAAGCCATTGCACCGCTTCTTCAGGTGTTTTGAACTTGGGCGCGTCCGCGCGCACCATGATGACGTTGCAACGCTGGCCGTCAGACATGCCGGTATTGGCGACGAGGTTGATCGGCGCAACGCTGCGCTTGGTGGTCGCGACGACGGCGGGCATGTCGCCGAGATAGCCGATCTGCTGTTTTCCGGCGAGCATGTTGTTGACGATGATGGAGCCCTGTAGCGCGTTTTGGAACTCCACTTCGCTGCCCGCAGGTAGATATTTTTTCCATAAATCGAGCGCCCGGATCACGGCGGCAGAATACGAAATCGTGTCGTAGGGCTGGTAGCCCACGACCAGTTTTACCGGCTCGGCGGATTGGGTGGCGGTGATCGTAAGTGCTGCAAACGCGGCTACGGCCAAGGCTGTCAATTTGTTAAACATGGTTGTCTCCTTTGGCTGATGTCGGTCGTCGGCGCGCTGGCGGCTTGAGATTTTGCGAGGCTGCGTTCGGCTGATTGGATCGTATTGCAAAGTAGCATCGTGATGGTCATCGGTCCCACGCCACCCGGTACCGGCGTGATATAGGATGCCTTTTTCTTCACTTCGTCGAAATCAACATCGCCGACCAGCGTGCCATCTGGCAGTCGGTTGATACCGACATCGATGACCACGGCGCCCGTCTTTACCATCGGTG
>JAYURJ010000268.1:0-7752 GCA_043756275.1 Betaproteobacteria bacterium
CGCGATTGGACTGCACTCGATGGGCACTTGGGGCAAGCTGTATGCGGAGTCGATCGAGACGCTCGACATGCGACCGCTTGAAGCCGTGCGCGCCACCGGTGCCTCGCCGATGCAGGTGTTCCTGTTCGCAGTCTGGCCCGCGCTGCTCCCTAATTTCCTGTCAAACCATCTCTACATCTGGGAATACAACATCCGCGATTCCACCGTGCTGGGTCTGATCGGCGCAGGCGGATTGGGATTGTTGGTGTCGGAGGCGGTATCGTTGTTTCAATGGGGGCGCTTAGCCACCATTCTGATTGCGATTGTGCTGCTCGTGGTGGCGTTTGATGCGCTATCGCGGAAGGTGCGTAGCGCGGTGCTTTAGGAAGACCGCCCCCGGCGGCGCTACGGCACAATCAACTGAAACTGTGCGCTCGACATGGGTTCGAAGTTAACTGGAAGACGCCCTTTTAGCTCGATCAGGATTCGCCTTGCGAGAGGAGCACCAAATTCATTCACACGCACGACCGATGCGGAAACTTCCGGGTGTTCGTTGATCACATCGATCAAATCGCGCACGAGGTATCGCGGTGCCCAGCCGATCATGTGTCCGTCAGCGGTCTGTAGCTGAATAGCAAGGCCACCCACCGGGTTATTTAGTTCAACTGCAATTTGCAATGGGCTGCCAGGCGTCAAATCGTTTGCCTTTTCACGTGCAGCCACAGAAACATGCCGCAACCCATGCAGGAAAAACCGACATGAAAACGAGCGATCAGATTCCTTCACTATTTGCGGAAATACTTCCAGGCTATCAGTCTGACGCTCACCACCGGTCAATCCCAGAATTTCGATCGGGTCCACGTGCTTCGTCGGGTCAAGATCGAGCCAGCCCAAATACTCGGCAAAGTCTTTTCGGCTAGGGTCCAGCACGCGATTCTTGAACAACGGGAATAGCTCCTCGGACTCGTAGCGGCCTTCAAATTTAGGGAACGACACGAGAGGCCTGAAGCCAGAACTTTTCTCAGCATCCAGCGCGCCACGCGTATAGCGAAACAAGAAGCTATGGTTGTTCTCAGCATCGAGACGACCAATCGGAAACCACGCTCGCGTGGGCGCAGGTGCTTGCCAAGCAACAAATAAAGTACTCATTTTTGTAGCCGTCTCAGCTCAGTTAGCGAAAAACATAAAATCGCATGCGCAAATTGTTTGGATACATCTGAAGCACAGTGGGCTGGGACACGACTAATTGCCTGCCATGCGTCGTCTTCAGTCAGCCTGCAGAGTTTTTGCAGTGCGGGAGCGAAATACTTTGGGTATTTTGCAGATGCCAATTCTACAAGCTTCAGTGGGCTTGCGCCCTTAGTATCCGTAGCCATCCAATAGACACCACCGCGCGCGGCCCGAACATAGTCGCTTGTTTTTTTCTCACGCAGATATTTCTCACAGCGTTCGTTCAGGCATTCGCGACCGAGAGCGGAGGCATGATCGTAGCTGGGGGCGATCTCAAACGGGAAGTCATCCTCGCCGTGTGAGAAGCGGAAACGAAACCCCCAGTTTTCGTGATGTCTGTCCGTATTGCCGATGAGCGCATCAAATACGATGTACTCGGCAAGCCTTAACAACATTTCGCGAGCGGCATTGGGCGGCGCAAACTGGGTGATCGCCGAAATGATGTTATCGACCGTATGGTCAGATTGCTTCATCACTTTGGCTTTATCGTAACCGGTAATGTTCGCGCCAAGAAGCTCATTACCGTGGATCAACGCTTCACCCTTCGCTAGCTGGATAAAATTTCGCGAGACGCAACCGCGTTGATCAACGTAGTTCGCCAAGTCCACTTCCGCCGCATCGATTTTCAGGTGCTTGGCCAACTCTGCGGCTACTTTCTCTGCCCAGTCTTCACCCGTATTCGGTCGCGCCTTTTTGAACAGCCAGCGCGCACCATCAAGGGTTACCCAAAATTTCTCCTTGCTGCCGAGCTGCTCCGTATCCTCGCGCGCATCCTGCGGGATGTCGATGATGGGATAGTCGGCGTGCATGCTCATTTTGCAGAAGCCAAAGTCTTTGTCTGGCGCGGCGTTTGGGGCATTTTTAGCTTGGAAGGCTCGTCAATGCTGGGGTTTGTTGTTTTTGTGACTTCTGCGACGGGCACGTCTTCGCCCCACACGCGGGCGAGCGTGGCTTGAATTTTTTTCTCGAAGCGCGCGATCAGTTCGCGGTTGGCGGCGACCAGCGCTTGTTCGACTTCGATTTCGGCGACGATGGCTTGTTGGGTGGCGAGGGGTGGGAGGGGGATTTTCGCCGCGTTTAGGCTGCGAATCGGCAATTGCGGTTGCGCTGCTCCCGAAACAATTGCTTCCCGTTGTGCTCGAAAATTCTCCGACTGGAAGAAATGGAAGAGATAACTGCTGGAAAGCTGGGTCGCGTCTGGCCGGAAGATGAGCATGCCGGAGTTAATCCGTATGTGGTCAAACTTTACCGAGGCGTCATACAGGGCGGTGTTCCCAATCGTGCCGCGCGTAGTCAACAGTACATCGCCGCGCTCAAGCTTACCTTTGCGCAGGGCTAAGTCTTTCGCAGCGCTGACAAACTCCAGGTCTTCAAATTTGAATCCGTCGAATCGGACGTTCTTGGTGTTCAGAAAGAGGCAATGACCCGTTGGGGAAAAATCCTCTTTGCTTGGATAGTTTGTTCCCCGGTCGCCGTCGATAATCTGGAAAGGTGCTGCCTCAAAAGTTGGAATCGGCCAGTCGGGATGGATTGGAATTTGTGGGTGGTAGTGGTCGAGGACGGCGCGGGCGCCGTTGATGACTTTCTGGTAGCCCTCGATCTCCGCCACGATCTCCATTTGCACCTCCAGCGGCGGCAGAGGGAAGGTGTGAGCCTCGACTACGCTCTTTCGCATTGAGGGAGGCTGAGAGTCGCTTGCCCACTTGGAAAGATCAAATTCCTGCAACAAGGCATAAAGGAACTCGGAAATGATCTGCGAACCTGGCACGATACCCATCACGTTGTTGTCGTATGTCGACTCTCGGGCAAGGATGCGTTTCTTATTGGTAGCTATTGCAGCTCCAATTTTTGGAAAGATAACGGTCCCAAGCGGAAACGACTTGGCACCGAGCTTCCGTAGGGTGTCGCGAGACACAGTGTGGTTCCAAGAAGTAATATGAATCTCGTTTCCGGGCAGATTCATATCGCTGACTTTCAGAAACGGAATCAATTGGTCGTCTTTTCCCTGCTCATCGAGAGGAAATCCAAATCCGCTGGCGACTTCTGCAACTTCTTGAATGGCCACGAGTGGGTAACTCGAAGTCCTAATGCCACCCTCCCGATACCGCTCGCCGCTAAAGTTGTAGTCGCCGTTCGCTGCAATTCTCGCTTTCTGCACGATTAACCCACAGGTCAATGGAATGTCGGCAGTGGATTGTTGGGTGCGGAGAGCCAGAAGGTAGGTGGCAATTTCGGCCTGCACTTGCGGGAGGTCATTCTTGTCAAACGCGCGGCGCTGCGCACCAAGACCAAACCCATCATTCTCCACATTGAAAAACGCGATGGTATCGGCAGTTTTGGCGAGGGCCTTGTCGAGAATGAGAATGGAAGTCTTCACGCCGGAGTACGGATTGAAACAGCCCGCCGGAAGTGACACGACAGCAACCAGAGAATTTTCCACCAGCATCTTGCGCAGGTCTTTGTAAGCCGTCTGGCTCTGAAAAATAATACCCTCTGGCACGATGATGCCGGCGCGCCCAGTAGACGTAAGATGCTCGGCGATATAGTCCACAAACAGCACTTCGCTGCGCTTCGCTTGAATGGAAAAACGCTTGTGCGGCTTGATGCCGCCTTTGGGCGACATGAAGGGCGGATTGGCGAGAATGACGTCGGCGAACTCGTTCCAGCGGTCTTCTGACGTGAGCGTGTCGTACTCAACAATGTGCGGATCAACAAAACCGTGCAGATACATATTGACCAGCGAGAGGCGCACCATGTCAGGCGAAATATCATAGCCATTGAATTGCTTCGCGAGACGTTCGCGATCCGCAGGGGTGAGTGTGCTGCTGCCGCTCGCGTCCGTGTTCGCGCGCAGGATGTGCTTATACGCAGAGATGAGAAAACCGGCCGTGCCGCAGGCCGGGTCGAGAATGACTTCATCCTTTTTCGGCGCGACGACTTCCACCATGAAATCTATAATGTGGCGCGGCGTGCGGAACTGGCCGGCATCGCCTTGTGAGCCAAGCACGGAAAGCAGATATTCGAAGGCGTCGCCAAGCCGTTCGCTATGGTCATAGCTGAACTCGTCGATGATTTTCAGGAATGACTTTAGCGTTTCCGGATCGCGATACGGCAGATAGGCGTTTTTGAAAATGTCGCGGAAGAGCGCGGGGATGCCGGGGTTTGCCGGCATCTTATCGATGCCTTCCGAATAAAGCGCCAGCATCTGGTGCCCGCCCAGCGCGGGTTTCATGAGCTGCACCCAGCCGTATTTTGCGAATTCGCCGGTAAAGAAGCTGCGCTTGCCGCCCAGTGATTCGGATTCGGCGTCCATGTCATCCATGAACTTGTAAATCAACGCAATCGTGATCTGTTCAACTTGGCCCGAGGGCGTGGGCACTTTGCCGACAAGCATTTGGCGAGCCGTATCAATGCGGCGTTTGGTGTCGGTATCTAACAATTTGGCCTTCGATTTTCTTTAAGACGAGAACTGGCTCAGGGAAACGTAGTCCTTGATGTAGCTGGGGATGAGCATACGGTACTTCTCCGGCACGGCACCGAGATCACGCGTGGAAAAGCCGGGGTTGGTGGCAAGCCTGGCGTAATCGCGATTTTCTATGACGAGGCGAATGTGTTCGCTGGTGGCGTAGGCTTTGAAGAAATTTTTCAGCGCGGGAATGGCTTTGGCTTCTTCCGGTTTGTAGTCAGCCACGAATTTGGCAAACTCTTCTTCCAGCAAATCGTCTTTGGATTTGAATCGCGGAATGAGGCCGAATATCTTCTCCAGGATCTCGCGTAGGCCCAGGCTGCGATCCACCGAAGCGGCTTGCCGCAGTTTTGCCAGCGAATAGTACTGGTCCGGCTTGTCGAAGACTTCGCGGTTGACGTAGTCGATCACGCGGTCCCACTCGCCCGCTTCTACCGCCGCGGCAATGTGGGCATCCTCCCGGATTGTGTCTTCAAACCGCTGGTAAAACATGCGGTCAATCTTCATGCCCTCTTCGCCAATTCGCTCTTGCTGGAGCGTGCTCAAAATATCGCGGCCGGCGTGCTCGTAAGCGCCAGGGTCACCGGTTGGGCCGTCTCCGCCACCCGGCCCGTCGTCGTCACCCCCTGTTGAGTCCGGTCTGCGCGGAAGTTCGAGCACTTCATCGTAATTAAATTCCTCTTCGAAACATTCGCAGTTGGCAAAGAAATCGAACAGTTTGAAGGCGGCTTTTTGCGGTTCCTTGATCGACGGTCTCAAATCATTGTCAAAAAGCTGTTCAAGAAAATTGTGCTTTCGCGTGCCACGACCTTTGATCTGAATGAATTCAGTCGGTGAAAAAATCGGGCGGAATAGCACGATGTTCAGCAAATCCGGGCAATCGTAGCCGGTGGTCATCATGCCAACGGTCACGCATACGCGCGCCTTGCTGGTTTTGTAGCTGGCGTTGAAGTTGGCCGAGCCAAGTAAATTGTTATTGGTAAAGTTGATGGTGTACTGCTGTGCGCCCGTGATTTCGGAGGTGACCTGCACGGCGAAATCCGACTGATACTTGCCGGGATACATGATGTCGGCCATCTCATTCAAAATCTGCGCGATCTTTCCGGCGTGATTTTGGCTGACTGCAAAGACAATAGATTTGCCGATTTCGCGCGTGACGGGATCGCGATAAGCGTTCTTCAGAAATGTTTTGCAGAACAGCTCATTCGTGCTTTTTGAGAAAAACTTCTTTTCAAACTGGCGCTGTTTAAACGTCTGCTCCTGATCGGCACCCTTTTCGTCCTGGTATTCGACGATAAAACCTTTCTTAGACAGTAATTCCGTCGTAACTTCGGTCCGCGCATCGACCACTGTTGGGTTTACGAGGAAGCCGTCCTTTACGCCATCCAATAACGAGTAGCGGTAAGTTGGCTGGCTATCTTCACAACCGAACGTGCGATAGGTATCGAGCAATAATCGGCGCTCATATTCGCGCGGGTCTTTGGTGGTTGGATTGGCCTTGTCGAATTTCTTCAGGAAATCCCGCGGCGTCGCGGTGAGGCCGAGTTTGTAGCCGATAAAGTAGTTGAACACGGCGCGTGCATTGCCACCGATGGAGCGATGCGCCTCGTCGGAAATGACCAGGTCGAAATCTGTCGGCGAAAATAGTTGTCGGTATTTGTTGTTGAAGAGTAGCGATTGCACCGTCGTCACAACGATTTCTGCGTGACGCCATTCGTCGCGTTTTTCTTTGTAGATAACTGTTTTGCAGTCATTGGCCAGTAAACGGACAAACGCCTTTGCGGCTTGGTCTTCCAACTCCAGCCGATCAACCAGAAACAGAACGCGGGTTGCGTTGCCGGTCCGAAGGAAAAGCTTGATAACCGCAGCAGACGTGAGCGTTTTGCCGGTGCCGGTTGCCATTTCGAACAGATAACGATCACGGCCATCAGCAACAGCTTTTTGCAAAGCGGTAATGGCGTTTCTTTGGTAGTGACGCAGGAAACGGAGTGCGTTTTTCTGGATGAACGCAGGGCGCTCGGCTTCGTTTATCCAGGCGGCGTCTGAGGCGTAGTTTGGACGCTGGGTCAGCGCGATGTAGTCGTCATTTACAACTTCGGCGACCAGCTTCTTGGGATTGGGCGCGATTTTTTGTTGACCCGCGACAGATGATGGTGACGGAAAAGAGGTGATGACATATGGGTTGCCGCGTTCCAGATCCCAAAAGTAGTGAAGGTTGCCGTTCGACAAGATGATGAAACGGCACTTTTGCGAATGCGCATATTTGCGTGCCTGCTCTTTGCCTACGAGCGGACTCTTGTCTTCTGACTTGGCTTCGAGAACGATGAAGGGAAATCCTTTGTCGTTGAGCAGCAGGAAGTCAATGAACCCCTTGGATGACGATTCAAAATTCTGCCCAAGTGCATCCAGATCCTGCGTTTTGATCGTGACGCTGGGCTCAAGCTGGATGTTGGCCGGGGAGGAGCCCGCGGCGAAGAAGCGCCAGCCGGCAGCTTCGAGCAGCTTGTTGATTTTGATTCGGGCGTGTGCTTCTTTTAGGGCCATTCGCGTTGTAGATATTTTCGTCGAATACATACAAACACTAGCGTTGGCGAACCTCTCAGAGCATTTTTGACCCTTAAAGCCCGCCAATGCTAGTGTTTGTTGTTTTTGTGCCGTGTGGTTACCACTCTATGCTACCGCATTGCCCTTCCGCTGACGCCACCCATTCCTGACCGTTAGCC
The DNA here is from genome assembly GCA_043756275.1 of Betaproteobacteria bacterium. GTDB lineage: Bacteria > Pseudomonadota > Gammaproteobacteria > Burkholderiales > Usitatibacteraceae > UKL13-2. The sequence goes on from JAYURJ010000268.1 coordinate 7,399, forward strand.
GGAATTTCCGGCAATTCACCTACATCCATCCCCCGCCCCCGCAATTCGTCCCCAACCTTCTGCAATCCGGCCCTCGTCGGGTTGAGAAGGGCGGCTCACGCCCGTATTCTCACTTCATCCCGTAAAATCATTCATCGAACACAATACAAATCATGTTTAAAGCGCTCGGCAACTTCATTCACAGAACCCCTTGGTGGGGCGTCGCACTTTTCGGCTTGTTCACGTTGGTCGCGCTGGTGATGTTCACTACGCCAATCCATACCATTCGGCTGGCCGATAGCGGTGCCACTGTCGGCGAAAAACGCGCCATCAAGCGGGAAATCGATCTGGCCTTTGGCGATAGCGCGCTCAACG
>JAYURJ010000269.1:0-2787 GCA_043756275.1 Betaproteobacteria bacterium
GTGCTTGAGTTTAATCAAAGTACAAGTTTGCTAATTGGTTTCGTAGCTTCGGCGGGCGACCAATGTACTGCAAGCTGCAAAGCGCGCCCCCAGTTTCCCCCGGGACGAATTGGGATCGGCTTGTGCGCTCCGGTACACATCCCACGCTTTACCGAACGACTCGGCGTTCTTGGTGCGACCGACCCATACTCTCGACTCAAGGTTGTTATGCTGGAGTGGCGACAGGATCTCCGCCTTGTAGCCGTTCTCGGCCGCGACCACGTTGAAGTCCTTCACGATGTCCATATACTTCGCCATACCGCAGCCCTCCTTTAGTTTGAACTCGATCACGTCCATGTAATCGGCCGACGCGATCAACGGACAGGCCAGCACGGCAAGTAACGGTGCGATTTTGAAAATCTTTTTCATTTTATAAACTCCTTGGTTGTGGGTGAATTTCAATTGCATTGCCGGCCTGGTTGATTGCAATGAAAACGGCTGCCAGCGTATCTGGCCGCTTCAATGTTGGTGTTCATGAATGCCATTTGCAGCCATCAGACGTACGGGCTTGCGACCGGATACCATCACCGCATTTGCGCCGGCAAAAAATCCGCCTGTCACCAATGCACGATTGAGGCTGGCTTCCCAGCGGCGTGACTCTTCAGCGTCGATCACACCGGCTGCCTGCGCCTCAATGGCGATTTGATCGAGCCCGATAAGCTGGCGCGCGAGTGCAACATTTGTCACAAATACCGGCTGCACATCAATGTGACAATCCATCATCCCGCGATTGGTAAACATGCGATGCAGATGGCGCCCCGAATATGGGTTGTTCATCATGTGCGTGGTGTGGAACTGCACCAGACGGCGCTCGATATCGGTTTCGTCGCTATCGATGGTGAGTGTGGCCCAATCAGTGTCGATGACAACCAGTTGGCCGCCGGGTTTGGTCACGCGCACCATTTCGTCGAACGCACGCTCCGGATCGAGCAAGTGCTGGAAAACCTGATCACAGCGGCAGGCATCGAAATAGCCGCCGGCCCACGGCAGCGCAGTGGCATTGGCATGATGGTACGAGACCCACTCGCTTACCCCGCTCATCTTTGCGCGCGCTTTCGATTTCGCGACCACCGCAGCATCGTAGTCAACCCCGTGTACTTCACCGGTGACGCCAACCAGATGCCCCAGTGCGATGGTGTCGATGCCCGTGCCGCAGCCTGAGTCGAGCACCCGGTGCCCCGCCTTCAGTTGCAACAACTCGACACTCTTCTCCCTGATGCGCGCCATCAGTTTCGCAACGGTGCTGAGATAATCGGGGTCGACAGTATCCTGGGGGTCAGCCATTGCGCGATGCTTTCGGTGCGTTGACAATGCACGTACTGTGCGCGCTTTGGCCATTCAGGTCTTTGGGCGCGACCTTAATTGTTCTGAATCCGGAGCCTTGCCGTAGAATGCGCCATCGTCCTTGGGAGGGGCACATGCCCGATTCGACCATCGCTGCCGATTTCGTATTTGATCGCTGCGTCATCCGGCGCGAAGCACGCCAGGTGCTCGTTGACGGGGAGCCAGTCAGGCTCGGCGCGCGTGCGTTTGACTTGTTGCTGGTACTCATCAAGCACCGTGATCGCGTGGTGAGCAAGAACGAGTTGCTTGAAATTGTCTGGCCGGGGCTGGTGATTGAGGAAAACAATCTGCAAGTGCATGTGTCGGCGCTGCGAAAGTTGCTCGGCCCACAGACGATCGCCACGATTCCCGGTCGCGGCTATCGCTTTACAGCGACGCTGACGGCATTGGCAAACAGCGTCGTTGCATCGCCCGCCACGCCAATTGCATCGCCAACTGACGCCGCGTTGGCCACAAGAGCACGCAGATCGACAGACCGGCTGGACGAAGTGCCGACGTTGTTTGGTCGCGACGACGAACTATTGACCCTGACGCGCCTGGTTGTGGCACACCGGCTCGTCACATTGATCGGTGCGTGCGGCATCGGCAAGACCGCGTTGGCGCAGGCGGTGGCGCGAGGGATAAAACCGGCTTTCACACACGGCGTATGCGTGGTGGATCTGGCTCCGCTGATGGTCGGCGCGCCGCTCGCGGCGACTGTCGCCGGTGCGTTACAGGTGACGCTCGGTGGCAGTGATGCGACCGAAGCACTGGCCGATGCCGTGAAGGAACGGCACATGATGATCGTGTTCGATAATTGCGAACATCTTATCGCCCCGATTGCGGCACTGGCAGCCGCGCTGTTGCATGCCGCGCCACGGCTGCATCTGCTGGCCACGAGTCAGGAACCACTGAAAGTCGCTCACGAGCAGATTTATCGCGTGGGTACGCTGGCACTGCCGGTTGAGGTCACACTCGAGGATGCCCGACGAGCAGGCGCAGTACGTTTGTTTGAACATCGCGCCCATGCAGCTGATCTCCATTTTGCGCTGAACGAATCCAATGTCGCGGCGGTGGTGGATATTTGTGCGCAGCTCGACGGTATCGCGCTCGCAATTGAACTCGCTGCTGCACGCGTCCAGTTGCTCGGTGTGCAAGGCCTGCGGGACCGTCTCGGCCAGCGCCTGTTTGTGCTCAGCGGTGGCTCACGCGCAGCACCCCCGCGCCATCGTACGCTGCGCGCAGCACTCGAATGGAGCCACACGCTGTTATCACCCGAACAGCAGGCCGTGTTCCGCAGGCTTGGTGTCATGTCCGGTCCTTTCGGACTTGAGGCATCCCAGCAGGTGGCCACATGTGGCGACATCGACGGGTGGGCGGTGCTGGATCACCTCGGTGCCCTGGTCGAAAAATCCCTCGTCGCCG
>JAYURJ010000270.1:0-2786 GCA_043756275.1 Betaproteobacteria bacterium
CAACACTCCGCGAAAGTGCCTCGGTTTCAGAACCCCAAGTGAGGTAGTATTTGGCCACCCACCGCGTGTCGGGACTCGTACTTGAATCCGGGTTTTTGCTTGGAAATGCGCGTCGATACTGGGCCTACATGTTTTTCCGCTGGAGAATGACGTGAGGTTCTTCGAGCAGAATTTCCTTAAACACCACGTCAACACCAGGGCTCCTCTCTCTGGCATCCTTGATCGAAATCCCTTAGGGCTTCGCGTTCTTCGAAGTCTTCACCTTGCCAGCAATATTGAGCGCGACCGCTTCGCCAATGAGCGCTTTGAAGGCGGACTCTTTGACTTCTCCACCTTCGTGAATGTCGATCGCGCGGCGCGTGTTGCCGTCGAGGCTCGAATTGAAGAGACCGGTCGGGTCCTTCAGAGACGCGCCCTTGGCGAAGGTGAGCTTCACTTTATCTTTGTACGTTTCGCCCGTGGTGATGATGCCGTCGTGCGACCAAACTGGAATGTCCCATTTCCACTCTTCGACGACGTCCGGGTCTGCCGCCTTGATGAGCTTCCTCATTCGGCTGAGCGCTTCGCCGCGCCAGTCGCCGAGATCGGCGATTTTTTTTGTGATGAGCGCCGATGCCGATTGTCCTTCGCTAGCGTCTGACTTTTTCATGTTCTCATCCTGAAGGTTCCAGATAAATTTTTGCAAGTCAGTGAAAGATACAGCAGAAAGTCACGGCATCGGGTTAAGAAAAAATTCCCAAACCCGGTCTCAAGCGTTGGTCTTTCGCTATCATATTCAGCACACGTTGAGATCAGCAAACTCCCTTACTCACCACACATGAATTGACACTGACCATGGCCACCAGCAGCTTGTTCGCACTCATTGATGATATCGCCACCCTGCTCGACGACGTAGCCGTGATGAGCAAGGTCGCGGCAAAAAAAACAGCGGGCGTACTCGGCGATGATCTGGCACTTAACGCCCAACAAGTTGCAGGCGTAAAAGCGGATCGCGAGTTGCCTGTGGTGTGGGCGGTGGCGAAAGGCTCGCTCGTCAACAAAGCGATTCTGGTGCCGACTGCGTTGGCCATCAGCGTTGCAGCACCCTGGGCGATAACGCCGCTGTTGATGGTCGGTGGCGCATATCTTTGCTATGAGGGCTTTGAAAAAATCGCCCACAAGTTTTTGCACTCGGCAGCCGAAGATAAAGCCCACCATACCGCGCTGGTTCAAGCAGTCGCGAATCCGGCCGTCGACATGGTCGCGTTTGAAAAAGACAAAATCAAGGGTGCCGTTCGTACCGATTTTGTGTTGTCAGCCGAGATCATTGTCATCACCCTCGGTACTGTGGCGGGGGCGGTGTTTAGCAAGCAAGTCGCCGTGCTGGTCGCGATGGCGCTCATCATGACGGTTGGCGTCTATGGTTTTGTTGCCGCGATTGTGAAGCTTGATGATGCCGGCTTGTACTTGGCGAAGAAAGAAAGCAGTCTGGCGCGCGTGATCGGTGGCGGGTTGGTAAAGGGTGCGCCTTACTTGATGAAATTGTTGTCCATCGTCGGCACGGCCGCGATGTTTTTGGTCGGCGGGGGAATCATCACCCACGGCATCCCTGCGATGCATCATGCGATTGAATCAGCCACTGCCAGCATGGGGGGATTCTGGGGCGGCGCCGCATCAACGCTTGCGGACGGAGTCATCGGCATCGCGACAGGTGCGGCGGTGTTGGCGATTGTCGCGCTGGCGCAACGCATTTTTCCAAAGCGCGCAGTGAAACCTTAGGTCAAAAGCATGGCGGTGCAGAAGCGATGTTCAATTTTGAGCAATAGCTTTTGTCTATCCTTGGCATGCGATCAATCAATTTTCCAAATATGCGCGGTCGGCGTAATCTTCATGCAATCACCCAAGTAATGCTCGGGTAATGAATTGCAAACAACCAACGGAGAGAACCATGTCGACAGAAGCAAAGTGCCCATTCGCGGCCGGCGCGTCCGGAAGTACAAATACGCACGCACGTGCTGGAGCCACAACCAACGCAAGCTGGTGGCCCAATCAGCTGAACGTAAAGATGCTGAACCAGAATTGCCCGCTCTCCAACCCCATGGATAAGGCGTTCAATTACGCTGAGGAATTTAAAAGCCTCGATCTGCATGCCGTGGTCAAGGACCTGCATGCCTTGATGACCGATTCGCAGGACTGGTGGCCGGCTGACTACGGCCATTACGGGCCGTTTTTCATCCGCATGGCGTGGCATAGCGCGGGCACCTATCGCATTGCGGATGGTCGCGGCGGTGCTGGCTCTGGCACGCAGCGATTTGCGCCGCTCAATAGCTGGCCGGACAACGTGAGTCTCGACAAGGCGCGCCGGTTGCTCTGGCCGATCAAGCAGAAGTACGGCAAGAAAATTTCCTGGGCCGACCTGATCGTTCTGACCGGTAACGTCGCGCTGGATTCGATGGGATTCAAAACCTTCGGTTTCGCCGGTGGCCGTGCGGACGTCTGGGAGCCGGAGGAGATTTATTGGGGGCCAGAAGTTGAGTGGCTGGGCGACAAACGCTATAGCGGCGATCGTGAACTTGAAAACCCGCTGGGTGCGGTGCAGATGGGTCTGATCTACGTGAACCCTCAAGGGCCCAATGGCAACCCGGATCCCGTTGCCTCGGCGCGCGATATCCGCGAAACATTCGCGCGCATGGCGATGAACGACGAAGAAACCGTTGCACTCGTCGCAGGCGGACACACCTTCGGCAAGAGCCACGGCGCGGCCAATCCTGACGAGCATGTCGGCGCTGAACCTGAAGGGGCGGGCA
>JAYURJ010000271.1:0-24608 GCA_043756275.1 Betaproteobacteria bacterium
TCGGCCTGACGGGTGCTGTCGTCGTCGTGCAGGATGTCATCTGGACGCAGTAGTACTTCTACAGATTCGCCGTTCGTCAAATCGCAGTCAGGGCAATGCGTCAACAATCCCAATTCCGTGTCGATGCGGTCGTTGCCGACCACGGTGCCGCGCATCAGCACACCCTGTCCAACGAAGTCGGCGACAAAGCGCGTTGCGGGCCGATGATAAAGGTTGTAGGCAGAGTCCCATTGGAGGATTTTTCCCTCGTTCATCACGCCGATCTTGTCGGCTATCGAAAATGCCTCGTGCTGGTCGTGTGTGACGAGCAGTGCGGGCGTGGAAAGTTGGCGCAACAGCGCGCGCACTTCCAGGCCGAGTTTTTCGCGCAACTCTACGTCGAGATTGGAAAACGGCTCATCGAGCAGTAGCAGGTCGGGCTTTGGCGCGAGAGCCCGTGCGAGCGCCACACGTTGGCGCTGGCCGCCGGAAATTTCGTGCGGATATTTTTGCGCCTCATTGGTCAGGCGCACCATTTCCAGCATCTCGCTGGTTTGTGCGGCAGCCGCTTTTGCGTTCAAGTGGCGCAGGCCGAAGGAGACATTTTTGGCTACCGTCAGATGCGGGAATAGCGCGTAATCCTGAAACACCAGACCGATTCGTCGCTGTTCGGGCGGGGAGGACGTTCGGCTGTCGGCCAACAGTTTTTGGCGTACGCGAATTTCGCCAGAAGAAGGTCGTTCGAAGCCCGCAATCAGCCGCAGCACGGTCGTTTTGCCGCAGCCGCTTGGCCCCAATAGACAGCCAATTTCGCCCTCTTCAACACCGAACGAAAGGTCTTCGCAGACCTTGGTGCCGTCGGGATAGGAAAAAGAAACGCCATTGATTTCAAGGTAGTGCGACATGTTTTAATTATAAGCCAGCTACTGCAAAAAGAAATGGATTGACAAATAAGAATTATTCGCATTAAGATTAACATCTTATGAATACCCGCGGCAAAACTGCCGCTTTCGATCACTCCCGGAAGGATTTGCAAATGAACAAAATGCGTATTGCGGCGCTGGCGGTTAGTGCGCTTGGCTATTGCGGCGTGCTCGTGGCCACGAATGCCGAGGCGCAACAACAAGTGCTTAACCTTTACTCCTCGCGCCACTACCAAACCGACGAAGCGCTCTACGCAAACTTCGAAAAAGCCACCGGCATCAAGGTGAATCGGATCGAAGGGCCAGAAGATCCGCTGATCGAACGCATGAAAAGCGAAGGCGATAAAAGCCCTGCGGATTTGCTGGTGACGGTCGATATGGGTCGCTTGCTCAAGGCGCAACAGCTGGGTTTGTTTCAGCCGATCAAGTCGGCACTTCTTGAAGAAAAAATACCCGCGCAACTGCGCGCGCCAGATGGAAGCTGGTTCGGCTTTTCAGTTCGCGCCAGACCAATATATTTCGCCAGGAGCCGTGTGGATAAATCGCAATTGCCCGACTACGAAAGCCTCGCCGATCCAAAATGGAAAGGCAAGATCTGCGTGCGTTCCGGCAGTCATCCGTACAACTTGTCGATGATGTCATCGATCATCGCCGCGAACGGCCCGGACAAAGCGGAGGCGTGGGCCAGGGGAGTCGTTGCCAACATGGCGCGTCCGCCAAAAGGTGGTGACACCGATCAGATCAAGGCAGTCAGTGCAGGTGAATGCGATATCGCACTGGGTAATACCTATTATTTTGTGCGGATGTTGAAATCCGACAAGCCGGACGATAAAGCTGCCGTCGAAAAAGTTGGTGTCATTTTCCCGAATCAGGGAAATCGCGGCGCGCACATTAATATTTCTGGTGCTGGTGTGGCCAAATATGCGCCCAACAAGGCAAACGCGATCAAGTTTTTAGAGTATCTTGCGAGCCCGGAAGCACAAGACTATTTCTCCAACGGCAACAATGAGTATCCTGTCGCGGGCACACCCGCCAATGCGCAACTCGCTTCATTGGGATCATTCAAGCGCGATCCGCTACCGATGGAGTTGGTGGGCAAGAACTACGCGGCCGCTGCGCAGATATTTGATCGCGTGGGCTGGAAGTAAATTTTTCGCTTGAACATTCCTGAGTTCCATCATTCCGGCTATGGCCGAAATGATGGAACTTTAAGATTGCGTCACCAGTTTCGCGGTCGGTGGTAAAACCGCTGCATCATCCTGCGGTTTGGTAATGGCGCGCGACGCCATGATCAACGGAATCAAACCCACTGCGACGATCACCAGCGCCGCAGTGGAGGCTTCGGCCAAGCGTTCATCCATCGCCAGATTGTAGGTCTGCACTGCCAGCGTATCGAAATTGAACGGGCGCATGACCAGCGTGGCGGGAAGCTCTTTCATCACATCCACGAACACCAGCAGACCGGCCGTGATCAGGCTGGTGCGCAGCAATGGCATATGCACCTCCCGCATCACTTCAAACGACGTTGAGCCTAACGAGCGCGCTGCATCATCCATATTCGGCGTGATCTTGCTTAACCCTGCCTCCACGCTTTGCAATGCCACAGCTAGGAAGCGGATCAGGTAGGCGTAGATCAACACTAAAAAGCCACCCGTGAGGAGCAGGCCCGTCTTGAAGCCAAACATAGCCGTAATGCTATCGACCAGAAAATGGTCGAGCGCGATCAGCGGAATCAGTACGCCGACTGCGATGACGGTACCTGGCACGGCGTAGCCAAGACCGACCAAACGATTGAGCCATGCCTGCATGCGCTTGCCTGAAGACCGTGCCACGTAGGCAAGCAATAGTGCTGCTGACACCGCGATCATCGCGGTGAAGACGGCAACGCCGAAGCTGTTGATCGACAGCCTGATAAATCGGGCACCGAATTGAACATCACCCTCGGTGAGCGCCAACTTGAGCAGGATGAGCGTAGGAATGGCAAAGCCGATGGCAATCGGCAGTGCGCATAGCGAGGTGGCAACCCACGCCTTGGTTCCGCGCAAGGGCACGCGAACATGCCGACGCCCGGCACTTTGATGAAATCGCGCCCGCCGTCTTGCCCAATGCTCTAGCAGCATCACGAGAACGACAAAGCCCATCAGGATCACCGCCAGCTTGGCAGCCGCAATCCGATCCCCCTGCGAGAACCAGGCATTGAAAATGCCGGTCGTGAAGGTCGGGATGCCGAAATACGAAACTGTGCCGTAATCGGCCAGCGTTTCCATCAAGGCCAACGCCACCCCGGCAGCAATGGCGGGCCGTGCGAGTGGCAGCGAGATGCGGAAAAACACGCTGAGAGGACCGAGTCCCATATTGCCGGCGGCTTCGTTGAGTGAAGTGGATTGCTCCAGAAACGCGACCCTCGCCAGCACGTACACATACGGGTATAGCGCAAGTGTCAGCATCGCAGCAGCGCCGCCTAGCGAGCGAATTTCCGGAAACCAGTAGTCCTGTTTACCCTGCCAGCCGAAACTTTCCCGCAGAAAGCTCTGTACCGGCCCAGCGTATTGCAACACGTCCGTATAGGTGTAAGCGAGCACGTAGGCGGGGATTGCCAGTGGCAGGATCAGCGTCCATTCCAGTATGCGTCTGCCGGGGAACTCGTGGTTTGCCGTCAGCCAGGCCGTGACCGTACCAATGACCGCCACGCCACTGGCGACCACCATGGCCAGCAGTAAACTATTCACTGCCAGCCCGGGCAAAATAGTGCTGCTGATATGCGCCCACGCACCTTGATCCGCAACAAAAACGCTGCTCACCACGCTTACCAGTGGGATCAACAGCAGCATCGCGATGATGATCCCCAACACGTGCATGCTGTGGGTCACCAACGCGGGGAGAGTAAATTTCATTATGTGGTGGGCAAGGCGCGTGGTTGGGAGTGTTATTTGATGCCCTCTGCACCAATAGGCGACAATTAGTTATTGTAACAAGAATCATTCTTGATAAAAGCCAACTCGCCACGATCAAGCAATGACGTGCCTTTCGGACGATATGCCGCTGGAGCGCGCGTCCAGCCTTGTTCTTGGGCGGGTGTATTTAATGTTCGGGTGAATGGCGGGATAAAAATAATTGCGTTGAATTCACACAGGGGTTTCAGTACACTGGTGCGTTTTGTGTTTCCGGCGTTTCCTAGAACGCCCGCAAAACGACGACAGCGTTGTTTCAGGAGAATTGAAGTTGGTTACAGCAAAAGCAAAAGTAAAAACAGTGGCGAAAGCCAAGGGCAAGACAGCGAAAGGCGCTAGCGCGCCTAAGGCAAAGACGGTCGTAAAGTCGAAGGCGAAAACCAAGGTTGCGCCGAAAGTCGTTGCAAAAGCGAAGCCTGCGCCGAAAGCTGTTGTGAAAGCGAAGACAAAGTCGAAGGCAAAACCTGCGCCGAGAGTTGTTGTGAAAGCGCAGACAAAGTCGAAGGCAAAACCTGCGCCGAAGGTGGTCACCAAGGCCACGCCTAAGTCCGTGTCAAAGCCCGTGTCCAAGTCCGCGCCAAAGCCTGTCGCTAAGCCAGTCTCGAAGCCCACGCCTGCGCCACCAAAGACACCTGAGACACGCATTCCGGGTATCCCTTCAGAAGCGGAACTCATCAAACAGCCGAAAGCTGAATACATGTCGGCTGCGCAGCGCAAATTCTTCAAACGCCGTTTGCTCGAAATTCAGACGCAAATGCGCGATAACGCCGACGCAACAACCGAACATTTACGTGAGCTTGCCGTCGCCCCTGATCCCGCTGATCGTGCAACGCAAGAGGAAGAGCACGCGCTGGAACTGCGTACACGGGATCGGGAACGCAAGCTGCTGAAGAAAATTGAAGGCGCGCTTCATCGTATTGAAGAAGGCAGTTACGGTTATTGCGAGGAAACCGGTGACCCCATCGGCATCCCGCGCTTGCTGGCGCGCCCCACGGCAACACTAACGATCGAGGCGCAGGAACGTCGCGAACTCAAACAAAAAATGTACGGCGAATAGTATTGCTCAGAACAGAGTAATGCAAAAAACGGCCACGCAAGTGGCCGTTTTTCATGGGGTCAACTGGAGATGGCTATTCGATAGCTACCCGCCGCGCGCCGTTGAAGCGCTTCCGCCAGTATTGGTCTGTGCTATCGACGATCTCCACACTTTTGCCGCGCGAAGGCGCGTGAACAAAACGACCCTCGCCCAGATATATGCCGACATGCGAAAAAGCGCGGCCCCGCGTGTTGTAAAAAACGAGGTCGCCGGGCTGAAGGTCGTCCTTATTCACGCTTGTGCCAAGTCTGGCGATTGCGTAGGAGCTACGCGGTAAATCGAGCGCCATCGACTCGGCAAACACATGACGCACGAACCCTGAACAATCGAATCCGGATTCAGCCGAGCTGCCGCCGAACCTGTATTTAACGCCGATGAGCGAGATCGCGTGAATCAACAGGTTTTGGAGGCGCGCAGGCGGCGGCGCGGTCAGTTCGGCAAGCGGCTCAGTATCTGGGGGCGAGGTGGTGACGGTCTCTTCAGCGCCCGGCCATGTCGAGGCTGCGGCGCGCGGCACAGCGAACGCGCTCAACAGGCCGACCAGAAAACTGACAATAAATGCTCTGTACATGCAGTCGATGATACCCGCGCAACGACCGCATTATCATTAATTTCCCAGCCAATGAGGATTCGCCACGGCTGCGTTCCAGTGAAGTACGGTTTAGCGCGGATTTTTACTCGCGGCGCTGCCAGACCTGCCATCGTTCCTTGCCGGCAAATACGCCGATGGAGTCGGCAGGCTCGGCATCCTCGATGCGATCAAAATGTTTTTCAAGCAATGCGTCGAGTGCCGTCGATGAAATGCCAAACGGCGGGCCTTTTTCGGACGCATCGAAAAAGAAAAATCCGAACAGTCGACCGCCGGGAGCGATGAGATCAGCAACACGTGCCGCCCATGCTACCCGCTGGTGGCGCGGCAATGCACACAAAAATGCGCGTTCGTACATGGCATCAAAACGTTCGCGTCCTAACGCCTCCCCAAAAAAATCAGCCTCCCGCACGTGAATGGCCAGTTCACCAAGCAACTGTTTGGCCTGCGCCACAGCAGCGGGTGAAAAATCAATCGCGGTGACATCCCAGCCATGATCCGCAAAAACACACACCTCATGCGCCGCGCCGCAGCCGGGAATGAGAACTTTCTTTGGCGTCCGAGATTGCGACACGTAGTTCACCAGCGACAGCGGCACGCCACCTTGGTCCCAGGGTGTGAATGCAGCATCAAAACGTACGTCCCAGAACGCCGGGGAAGCGGGGTCATGCTTGGGGAACGTTGGTGTTGGGGGCGTGCTCATGGCCGCATTATAGGCATCTCGTGTCCGGTTTATGGGTGTTCGTCGGGTCGTTTTTGACATCTGATCGCTCTGCCGGTAAGGTGCGGCCTTCCTGATGCGAAGGTGAAATGAACTGATGAAAACCAGCCAATTGTCTTTGGGGTTCGTGAGTTGCCTGTTGGTACTCGGCGCTTGCGGCGACAAACCGCCGCCAGCGCAGGCCGCGACGTTGCAATTGAAGCCGTGCCGCGTGGCGTATTTGGAAAACGAGGTCAGATGCGGCACGCTCGATGTATTCGAGAATCGCGAAACGCGCGCAGGTCGAAAAATTGCCCTCAATATTGTTATGCTTCCGGCAAGCGCACGCAACAAGGAGCCCGATCCGGTATTCCTGTTTGCGGGCGGCCCCGGCCAGGCGGCAACCGATCTCGCGCGCGAGGCGTTGACGATTCTTGGTGGGTTGAACGGGAAACGCGACATTGTCCTGATCGACCAGCGCGGGACCGGAAAATCCAATGGCTTGATGTGCAGCTTTCCGGACGCGAATTCGCCTGAAATGATGGATCCAGCCAAACGCGAGGCCTTTAGCCGCAAGGAAATTACTGCCTGTCGTGCCAAGCTTGCGCAGAAAGCGGACCTCACGCTATACACGACCACGATTGCGATGGCCGACATCGATCAGGCGCGCGAGGCATTGGGTTATGAACGCATCAATCTTTGGGGTGGCTCCTACGGCACGCGTGCGGCGATGGAATATTTGCGTCGCTATGAAAACCGGGTGCGTAGTGTGACGCTCGATGGCGTCGCCCCGCCATCGCTGGCCTTGCCTGAAAGTTTTGCACGCGATGCCGGTGCCGCGCTGGACAAAATGTTTATCGCCTGCGGCAAAGAAGCACAGTGCAGCAAGCGCCATGCAGAGTTGAAAGGAGCGGTCGATGAGCTTCTCGACAGCCTCGCGAAAAAGCCTGCCAGCGTCAGCCTTCCGGATCCTGTCACCGGCATCTCCCGTAAAGTGAATGTGACCCGCGACACCCTGCTGGTCGCGGTGTTCTCGACCTTGTACGTGCCGGAATTGACGGCGATGCTGCCTATCTCATTGGCCAAAGCCAAGCAGGGTGACTACGCCCCATTGATGGCAATGGGCGCGATGTTTGGCGACTCGGCCGAGGAGAAGATCGCGATGGGCATGCGGTTTTCGGTGGTGTGCGCCGAAGACGTGCCAAGGATAAAACGTGGCGGCGGGCCTTCATTGCAGCCACAACCTTACGGCCGGATGTTTGTCGATGAATTCGCCAAAGGCTGTGAAATCTGGCCCAAGGGAATGATGGCAAAGGATTTCGATCAGCCGGTGAAATCGTCAACGCCGGTGCTGATATTTTCAGGCGCACTCGACCCGGTCACGCCGACGCAATATGGCGAGGAAGTGAAAAAAACTTTATCGAATGCGCTGCATGTGGTTGCGCCCAATGTCGGGCACGGCGTTAGCAATCGCGGTTGTGGGCCGAAGCTGGTCAAGAAATTTATCGAAACCGCTTCGGTGGTCGATCTGGATGCGAAATGTCTTGAGCGTTTGCCGCGCCCGCTGTTTTTCGAGCCGATGCGGGAGAAATCGAAAACGGATGCAGCGGAACAAGCGGCGCAAAAAGAGGGAGATAAAAAATGATCAAGGTGCAAAGTCTCCGCAAACATTTCGGCAACGTCAAAGCGGTGGACGGCGTGTCGTTCACGGCCAACAGTGGTGCCATTACCGGCTTGCTCGGTCCCAACGGTGCCGGTAAGACCACGGCCATTCGCATGATCGGCACGCTCGTCAGTATCGATTCTGGCTCAGCCATGATCGACAATATTGACGTTGCAAATGATGCCGATGGCGCGCGCCGTGCCTGTGGCCTGCTCACGGATTCGCGAGGTGTCTACACCCGCATGACCGCACGTGAAAATATCCGCTACTACGCCGAGTTGCGTGGCGTTGAGACTTCGCGCACCGAGAAAACACTGGCACGATTTGTTGAGTGGCTCGATATGAAAGATATTCTGGATCGTCGTACTGAAGGATTTTCGCAGGGCGAGCGGATGAAAGTTGCCATCGTGCGGGCGCTGATCCACGAACCCGCCAATGTGATCCTTGATGAGCCGACCAATGGACTAGACGTGATGAGCACGCGCGCGCTGCGGGAGCTAATCAAGCGGTTGAAATCCGACGGGCAGACAGTGATGTTCTCCAGCCACGTCATGCAGGAAGTGGCCGCGTTATGCGACGAGATCATCATCATTTCGCATGGTCGCGTCACCGCGCAGGGAACTACCGGCGAGCTGATGGAAATGAGTGGCAAGCAGAATCTGGAAGATGCCTTTGTGGCGCTGACCGGTGCGGTGAATACTGACGAATCACACAAAGAGGCCGCATGATGCTGGCCACCGTATTGACCGTCTGCAAAAAAGAACTCACCGATCACCTGCGCGACCGGCGCACTGCAGCGATGATTTTCTTCCTGTCGATTGCGATGGGGCCGCTGCTGCTGATTGGGTTAACGCAATTCATTGCAAGCGTCGAAAAGAAAGCCGAAGCGCGCGAAGTGTTTGTGCAGGGCAAGGATAACAGCCCGGAAATCGCTAATTTTTTTGCGCGACAGGATGTGACGATCAAGGAGCCAAATCCCGATTTTCGCACTATGATCAAAGATGGCAAGCACGAGCCGGTGTTGGTGATTCCCAAACAATTTCGGGAAAAATTTTACACCGGCAAAGCTGAAGTCGAACTGGTATTCGATGACACGCGTCAGGATGCTGGCAACGCGTCTATTGGCGTGTTGCGTCGGCTGATGCGTAACTTCAATAGCGAAGTCACCACACAGCGCCTCATCGAACGGGGTGTCTCGCAACAGCTTATGCGCGCGGTTGATGTGCAGGACGTGAATCTGGGCACGCCCGCACAGCGGGCAGCAGGATTATTGTTCATCATTCCGTGGATCACCTTGCTCGGCTGCGTAAGCGGCGTGACCGCGATTGCCATCGATGTCACCGCTGGTGAACGCGAGCGTGGTTCACTGGAGCCACTGCTGATGAATCCGATATCACGCGCGGGATTGGTGACAGGAAAATGGCTGGCGGTCGCCATTTATGGCCTGACTGTTGCCGCACTGACGATGTGCGGCTTTGCGTTGACCCTGAGTTTTGTGCCGCTGCCAAATCTGGCGAGCGTGTTATCGATCAGTCCGGCGCAGTATCTAGGATTCGCGATCACGATGTTCTCATTCGCGCCAGCCATGGGTGCGCTGCAAATGCTGATCGCCACCTATGGCCGCACCTTCAAGGAAGCACAGACCTATGTGTCGTATCTCATCATGGCTGTGTCGATGGCACCGGCCATCGGCATGCTGGGGCAATTCAAGGATGCGACCTGGCAGTTATTCGTGCCAATGTTGGGACAGCTAATGGTGATTACGCGCATCCTGCGTGGCGAGGCCGTGACGGCGATGCACTACCTGCTGCCGTTTGCGATCAACACGGCAATTTCGGTGGTTGCGGTAATACTGATTTCAACGTTACTCACCAAGGAGAAAATCATTTTTGGGCGCGCTTGAAATATTGCAAAACTATCATTTCGAACCGGGTTTTATCGGGTGAGAAATCTGCTTTTGCGTGATGAAACGGACAGCAGATTTCTCGCTTTGCTCGAAATGACAAGTGATATTTTTTGAGTTGTCGCGAACGGGGGATGAGCCACAGCACGGTATCATTCTCCCATGTCAGAAATTAGTGTCATCTTTGGCCCGGACGGGCCGCTCGCCAAAAATATTGGAGGATTCCGTCACCGCCTGAGCCAGATTGAAATGGCGGAAAAAATTGATTCCGCCATCAAGCGCGCAGGCGTGCTGGTCGCTGAGGCAGGCACCGGTACCGGCAAAACATACGCCTACCTCGTTCCTGCATTGCAATCCGGCGGCAAGGTGATCATTTCGACCGGCACCAAGAACCTGCAAGATCAACTTTTTCGCCGCGATATTCCCACCGTGATCAAGGCGCTGGGCATTCCTGTGTCCACCGCCTTGCTAAAGGGCCGCGCTAATTATGTGTGCCTGCATCATCTCGATAGCGCCATCGCCGATGGCCGTTTCCTGAGTCGTGAGGATACAAAACACATCCACGTTATTCGTCGGTTTGCAGATCGCTGCCTGAGCGGTGGCGGCAGTGGCGACAAGGCGGAGGTGCCGGATGTTTCAGAGCGCTCAAGCGCATGGCCTGCAGCGGTTTCAACGCGGGAAAATTGTCTCGGTTCGCAATGCGCGCAGTACACCGATTGTTTCGTCATGAAAGCGCGCAAGGCCGCGATGGAGGCGGAGGTGGTGGTCGTGAATCACCATTTATTTTTCGCCGATCTGGTGCTCAAGGACGACGGCGCGCAGGATCTATTACCCGCCTGCAACACCGTTATTTTCGATGAAGCACACCAGTTGCCTGAAACGGCGACGATGTTCTTTGGCGAAGTCGTTACCACGTCGCAACTGATCGAACTGGCGCGGGACACGCGCCTGGCCGGTGTGGAGCACGCGGGCGACTTCAAGGATTTGCAGGAATCGGCGGGCGCGCTCGACAAAGCCGCGCGCGATTTACGTCTGGTGATGCATGAAGACAACAGCCGCATGCCGGGCAAAGCGATCACGTCGCGCGAGGGATTTACGGAGGCTTTTACCGAGACGCAAGAAAAAATCGCCGAGCTGCGCGAAATGCTGGAAAGCCAATCCGACCGCGCGCAGGAGTTGGCTAATTGCCTTGAGCGTGCGGATGAATTTGCCAACCGCATGGCCCGTTGGCAGGATCCAAACATCGAAGGTTATGTGCGCTGGGCGGAAGTATTCGGACATTCGCTGGCGCTGCATCTGACGCCGCTATCGATTGCCAATATTTTCAAGAGCCAGGTATTCGGCCAGAAACGCGCGTGGATATTCACGTCGGCCACGCTCGCCGTCAAGGGCGAGTTTTCGCATTATCAAACCGAAATGGGGCTGACGAACGATCAGAGCGCCGATGATTTTGACGATGACGCCTTTGCCGAAAGAGGCGTCGAAACTGCGTTCTGGGCGTCCCCCTTTGATTATCCCAATCAAGCCTTGCTGTACGTGCCTGACAACATGCCCGCGCCAAATACGTTTGAACATACCGAGGCGGTCGTCTCCAATGCACTGCCCTTGATCGAAGCCGCCGCCGGACGCGCCTTCTTGTTGTTCACCTCACTGAAGGCGATGGACCGTGCGTATGAATCATTGAAAGTGCACGCCGAAAAGAGGGGGTGGACATTCCCGCTGCTGGTGCAAGGCGAGGGCACGCGCAACGAATTGCTGGAGAGATTTCGTAAACTCGGTAACGCCGTGTTGGTGGCCAGCCAATCGTTCTGGGAAGGTGTCGACGTGAAAGGAGATGCGCTGTCACTCGTGGTGATCGACAAACTCCCGTTCGCGCCGCCCGATGATCCGGTGCTCGCCGCGCGCATCGACGCCATCAACCAATCCGGCGGCAACGCCTTTATGCAATATCAAGTGCCGCACGCGGCGATCAGCTTGAAGCAAGGTGCGGGACGATTGATCCGTGACGAGACGGATCGTGGCGTGTTGATGATTTGCGATCCGCGACTGGTGGAGAAACCGTATGGGAAACGCATCTGGCAGAGTTTGCCGCCGATGAAACGGACGCGCGTGGAGGCGGAGGCGGTTGCGTTTTTTACGGAGGCGAATACGATTGCTTCGTAGTCGTAGATCAAGCACTGGCGCGGCTTTAAGGCTGAAAATGGCCTGAGCGTGCCGTCAGATGGCGATCTGCGTTGTTTGATCCATTAACGCCATCTACCCCAAGCCACACTACCCAGCAAACGTCAGCCGCGCCTCGGTCCCGCCGCCGGTGCGTGGCAGCAAATCAAATCTGGCCCCATGCATGCGCGCGATGCGCTCAACGATGGCCAACCCCAAACCGGCACCAGATTCACCGCTGCGTGCGCTATCGAGCCGCGTAAATGCTTTTTTAAGCCGCTCCACTTCGTGCACCGGAATGCCGGGGCCGCGATCAAGCACGCTGAGACTGCTCGCGCCGTCGGTGCCTTCGCGCCGGGTTTGAATGGTGATGTCGCCACCGCCGTGTCGCGCGGCATTGTTGATGATGTTGTCGATGGCACGTTGCATCGCGACTGGTCGCAGCATCAGCGGCGGCAATTCGGTTAGCTCCGTTTTTGCTGTTACGTGCATGCGTGCGGCGCGCTCGACGGCACCAAGTGCCAGTTCAGTCAGATTCATGCGCTGCGGCGGTTCGCTCGATTCATCGCGCGCAAAATCAAGAAACTGGTCGATCACCAGATTGATGTCGGTGATGTCTTTTTCCAGATCATTGCGCGTCGCCGGATCGGCAGGCAGCATTTCCAGACCTAACCGCAGACGCGAGAGCGGCGTGCGCAGATCATGCGAGACGCCAGCTAAAAAAGTCGCACGTTCCTGATCCAGTCGCGTCAGATCCGTGCGCATCTGGTTGAACGCAATCGCCACCGCGCGCATTTCCCCCGGTCCTATTTCAGCGACTGGCGGTGGATTTTTGCCCTGGCCGATCACACGGGCCGCGTTCGCCAGCGCTTCCAGTGGCTTGTTCACGCGCCACAATAAAAACACCGCACCGACCAACGACAAAATCGCGCCCAACACGCCCCAGCCAATCCAGGCAAGTGAGAAGTCCTGTTCGATCACACGGCTGCGCGGAAACACCACCCAATAGTAGGAGTTCCCGACCGGCAACTTGGTGATGAGTGCCGGCGGATTGGCTGGTTTGCCATCGGCCCCAAGCTGTCGTCGCGCCGCACGTTGGTAAACAAAAATATCGGCCTCCTTACCAAACTGTTCACGCAGGCGCTCACGTGTGATGCGGATGGCAGGAAGGTCCGGCGCGGGTTCGAGTTCTTCATTGATGCGCTGCGGTGGAATGACGCGAATGCCTCTTTCTTCGCGCAGTTTGGCCAGAAACTCCCGATGTTGGCCTTGTGGAACAACTTCAAGTGCCGTGCGGATGGTTTTCAGATGGCTGATGTAGCCCGCCGCGATGACCTGCACCCGTGGCATCTGCGAGTAATACTGGAACAACAGCACCGACGCCAGTTGGCTCGCGAGCAACGCCAGCGCGATGACCAGCGCGGTGCGGGCCAGCAGGGATTTTGGTATCAGCGACACGTAATCTTGATCGAAGGCGAGTAGGTGAGTCGCAAATTGGGCGTGTCACTACGCATGTTTTTGCCCGTCGGGCACAAACACATAGCCCAGCCCCCAGACCGTCTGCACAAAGCGGGGATTCGATGGGTCTTCACCGAGCAATTTGCGCAACCGCGAGACCTGCACATCAATTGCCCGATCAAATGAATCGTGTTCGCGGCCGCGTGCCAGTTCGGTGAGTTTGTCGCGTGAAAGCGGCACGCGCGCGTGCTCCACCAGTACCTTCAACAAGCCGAATTCGCCGGTGGTCATGGCGAGTGGTTTATCGTCGCGAAGCAGCGCACGCGTACCGAGATTCAAATTGAACGGGCCAAACAGGATGACCGTGTCGTTGTCGGCCGGTGCCCCCGGAGTTGGCAGCGGTGCCTGACGCCGCAGCACCGCATTGATGCGCGCGACCAGCTCGCGCGGGTTAAATGGTTTCGACAAATAATCGTCAGCACCGATTTCAAGGCCACCGATGCGGTCAGCGTCGTCGCCCTTGGCGGTGAGCATGATGATCGGAATATTGGCCTCGGCCACGGTTGATTCGCGCAGACGACGGCAGATCGCAAAGCCATCTTCAATTGGCAGCATCACATCGAGCACCACCAGGTCATAGCGGTTGCGCGTGAAGGCGCGATCAAGTGCGGCCCCGTCGGGAACGGTGTCGGCCGCAAAACCTTGTTCGGTCAGATAGCGTTTTAACAAATCGCGCAAGCGCAAATCGTCATCGACCACAAGAATGCGGTGGCGGGGGAGAGCGTGCGGATGCGGGTTGGCAGTGGTCATGGGTGCATGTTAGTGCGGCGGCAGGTGGTGTGGCGTGTAAGCGATCTTCCAGTTGTAAGTAAATGTTAGCAAAAGCGCTGCCTTGGCGGTGATGCAGACGCTGGCGTTACAAGCAGTTACGAAGCATACGCAACCGAACCGGATTTTCGACGTTCTATTGGTTAACCTGTGCAGGCAAATTTTCAATTCGTCATCCGTCATTCGTTTTGCGCTGCAGGCCAGCAGCAATATTCGGCAGTATTAATTGAACCCCAATGGAGAACACCATGAAAAAAGTAAACGTCGCGTTAGTCACAGTACTGCTCTCGGCAAGTATCGGTGCGTCCGCCGCATTTGCGCAAACCCCGCCCGAGCCATCGAAGGGCGACCGTGCACAAAAGATGCATGAGCGCATGAAGGCCGCCGACAAAGATGGCGACGGCAAAATCAGCCGTGCAGAAGCGGCAACAATGCCACGCCTTGCCAAACACTTTGATGCAATCGATGCCAACAAGGATGGATTCATCACTAAAGAAGAGAGAAAAGCGTATCGCGAGAAGCAGGGGCCGCGCAAGGCAGGCTAGTAGCCAGGGAATCTCTGATCAAATCTTTCGACAGGCTCAGCACGAATGGACGCGTATTGAATCCGTTCGTGCTGAGCCTGTCGAAGCATCGAACCGCACTCAAATTTGACTTGATCAGAGATTGCTAAATCTGAAACCGTTTTTTTTCAGGCTAATCGACATGAAACGCGCCCTGCCATTGTTGTTGACCTACATCGCCGTGGTGGCCATCGCCTGCTTTCTGGCCTTTGTCGTGTCGCAGAGCTCCGCATTAGCGCAGGCACCGTCGCAGACCAGCAAGTGGGCAAACGACACCGCAAAATATGCCTTGCCCGGCACGTACAAAATTGAATCTTCGCTTGCGACCTGGCGTGATGCATCACGTCAGCGTGAGGTGTCGGTCAAACTTTATTTTCCTGACACCACTGTCGCAAAGCCAGACATCGCGCATACCGCAAAATTTCCGGTGATCCTTTTTTCTCACGGTCTGGGCGGTAACCGCGAGGCCGGAAAACGCTGGGCCGCGCATTGGGCAAGCCACGGTTTTGTCGTGGTGTCGATGCAGCATGCGGGCAGCGACGAGGCGTTGTGGAAGGGTGCTGTACCGCGTGACATTCCGGAAAAAATGAAAGCCGGCATGACAATCTCCAATTTGGGATTGCGGGTTGGTGATGTGCACTTCGTGATCGATGAAATCACCCGCCGCAGTGAAGCGCGCGAGACCGCCTTTGACAACGCCGACCCCAAACGGATCGGCATGTCGGGGCATTCATTCGGTGCACAAACGACACTTGCCGTCACGGGCCAGAAAACGCCGACGCTCGGCGGTCAGTCAGGGCTTGATTCGCGCATTGTCGCCGCGATTGCATTCAGCCCCAACGCCCGCAACAAGCGCAATCTGACACGTCAGTTTGGTGATATTAAGCTGCCGTTTTTTTCCGTCACCGGCAGTGAAGATGCGAGTATTCTGGCTGACAGCACCAAGGCCGAAGATCGTCGCCTGCCGTTTGAACATATGCCGTCGGGTCAAAAGTATCTGGTCGTATTCGATGGCGGCGATCACGCGGTTTTTGGCGGAAGCGAATTTCGTCAGCGTCGATCGGGGTCATCGGGTGATGCCCGCATCCAGACTGGAGTCATGGCGGGCACGTTGGCGTTCTGGAACGCCTATTTGCGACAAGATGATGCCGCACGTGAATGGCTGAATCGGCTCGAACCGGGCGGGTTCAAGGCGACACTGGATGCGAAAGATATTTATGAGCAGAAGTGAAATAAAGAGGCAGTTGAAATGTTGAAGCGAATCTATTCACTTATCTTTGCGTTAGCGACCACCTGCGCGTTTGCACAAGACAATGTCAATGTAATAGGCCCCGACGGCGCGCGCCATCTGCTTGGGCGCACCGGCTTCGCCGCATCCAGCAGCGATATCCGCACCTTCACTACCCTCACGCGCGAGGCGGCGGCGGATCGGCTGATTAAATCAGCGACGGCATCGACCGAGGCCGCCACCCCACCGCCAGCATGGGTAACTGAAAAACCGATTGCACCAGCCAGGCGGCAGGCGATGTCGCAGGACGAGCGCATGGCGGAGCAGCGGCGTAACGGTGAGCACGCGTTCGAATTGCGCGAATGGTGGTTCCGTGAAATGTTGACCACGCCATCGCCGCTGACAGAAAAGATGACGCTTTTTTGGCACAACCATTTTGCGACCAGCCAGCAGAAGGTTCGATTCACGCCGCTGATGTATCGTCAGAATGTGTTGCTGCGGCGGCACGCGATGGGCAATTTCGGTACGCTGCTGCGGGAGATCGGGCGTGATCCGGCGATGCTGGTGTACCTCGACGGTGCCAACAGTCGCAAAGAGCAGCCCAACGAGAATTTTGCCCGTGAGGTGATGGAGTTGTTCACGCTTGGCGAGGGCAATTACAGTGAACGTGACATCAAGGAAGCGGCCCGCGCCTTTACCGGCTGGAGCGTTGATCGTGAAACCGGCGAGTTCATGTTTCGCCGCGGTATTCACGACTACGGCAATAAAACGGTATTGGGAAAAACCGGCAACTTCGACGGCGATCAAATATTTGATGTGCTATTGAACAAGCCCGAAACGGCAACGTTTATCACGCGCAAATTATGGAAAGAATTTGTCTCGACAACACCGGATGATCGTGAGCTTGCTCGGCTCGCAGCGATCTATCGTGAAAGCGGCTATAGCACCGCCAGACTGATGCGCGCCTTGCTTTCCTCAGATGCGTTTTACGCGCCGGAGAATCGCGCAGCGTTGATCAAGTCGCCCGTTGAATTTGTGTTGGGCACGTTGAAGACGTTTGAGATCGAGACAGCTAACTTGCGACCGTTTGTGTTAGCCAGTGCGCTGCTTGGGCAGAACGTGTTTGCGCCGCCCAATGTGAAAGGTTGGCCCGGCGGTGAGGCGTGGATTAATTCCGCCACGTTGCTTGGCCGCAAACAATTGCTTGATCGCCTCTTCAAGAACGAAGACCGCATGGATGTGGCCATGCGTTCGGTGGATGCAATGGCTGCCGCGAACGGCGATGTAGCACCGCCCGGGCGCGAGGGCCGCATGCAAAGACAAATGGAGCGGCAGATGGGTGGTATTCGCTGGAACCTCGATAAATGGGCCAAAGGCTTTGTCGACACTGAACGTGGTCGTTCCGCGACAGTGGGGTTAGCCGAGATGACCAGAGTGGTGTTGCCGATGGCACCCTCGCAGATGGTGGCCAGCGTCGATAACCCGGCGGACGTGGTGCGGCAGTTGGTGATCGATCCCGCATACCAACTGAAATAATTGGAGACCGATATGAATCGCCGCAAATTTTTGAGCACTCTTGGCATTCTGGGCAGCATGCCGTTGATCGGCAACTTGAATGGTGTGGCGTGGGCGGCAGCATCGCCGTCAGCGAATGTGGCAGCTACCACACCTTATAACAATCTGCTCGTGCTGATCGAATTGAAAGGTGCAAACGACGGCCTCAACACCGTGATTCCATACGCCAATCCGCGCTATGCAGAACTGCGCCCAAGAATCGCTATCCCGCGTGATCAGGTATTGCAATTGAGCGATCAGGAGGGACTGCATCCGTCATTGCAACCACTGATGGCGCTGTGGCAAAACAAGGAGCTTGCGGTGGTTCAGGGATTGGGCTATCCCAATCCCAATCTTTCGCATTTTCGTTCGATTGAAATCTGGGATACCGCCTCCAAAAGTGAGGAATATCTCGACGCCGGTTGGCTCGCGCGCGTATTCGCGCAAACGCCCGCGCCGCGCCAGTTCGCCGCCGACGGTGTGGTGGTGGGATCGAGCGACATGGGGCCGCTGTCAGGCCAAGGCGTGCGCACCATCGCGCTGGCCGATACGGCGCAATTTTTACGCAACGCCAAACTTGCCCAGCCGGGCAGCGACCAGCGCAATGCAGCGTTGAAACACATCCTCGCGGTGGAAAACGAAATCGTCCACGCCGCGAGCAAACTCAACGCCAATCGCGTCTTTAAGACCGAGTTTCCGCGTAACGGCTTTGGCAATCAGGTGCGCACCGCCGCGCAACTGGTCGCAAGCAACGCCGGCATGGCCACGATTCGGCTCACCTTGTCCGGCTTCGATACGCACGCCGGCCAACTCGGCACGCAGGCGAACTTGCTGAAGGAATTGGCTGAAGGAATCAGCGCGTTGAAGTCGGCGTTGTTGGAATTGAATCGCTGGGATTCCACGCTGGTGATGACCTATGCCGAATTTGGCCGTCGCCCTAGAGAAAACCAGAGCGGCGGCACCGACCACGGCACCGCAAACGCGCACCTCGTTACCGGCGGCAAAGTACTCGGAGGGTTTTACGGGCAGCCGCCAGAATTGAATCGCCTAGATGGTAGCGGCAATCTGCCCTTCGCCGTCGATTTCCGCAGCATGTACGCCACCGTGATCGATAAATGGTGGGGGCTCGATTCGAGCAAAACGTTGCAGGGGAAATTTGCGTCACTGCCGTTGGTGAAAGCCTGAGTGGCAAACGGCGAAGAATATTTGTATCGCTAGCACTGGTGCGGTTCTCAGGCTTAAAATGCCTGAAGAAGTTCGCCAGTGCTAGAGTTTCAATAATCGCACAGCCCACAGCCTTCGAGCGCAAAGCCACACCGTAGCGAGATTGCCGTTGTGTTGTGCCGTTTATAATTGGCATCGTGAATCTCCTCGCCCTAGAAACCTCCACTGAACGCCTTTCCATCGCCGTCCTGCGCGGCGGCGAATCGTTTGCGCGCGATATCGATGCGGGGCAGCGCCACTCAGAACTGACTTTGCCGTTGATAAGCGAAGTGCTGACGGAGGCCAACCTCACGCTGCGTGATTTCGATGCCATTGCATTTGGGCAGGGCCCCGGCTCGTTCACCGGCGTGCGCATTGCCTGCGGGCTCGCGCAGGGCATGGCGCTTGGGATCGGTAAATCGTTGGTGCCCGTTCCCACACAGATGGCATTGGCTGAGCAAACAGGTGCTGGTCAGGTAATCGTCGCCATCGATGCGCGGATGGGCGAGATTTATTTTGCGGCTTATCAGCGCGACACTACAGCAGCAACCGGATGGCTGGCGGTGATTGCACCGATGCTGGTAAAGCCCGAAGCGCTGCCGTCGATTGATGGCAAGCCTTGGGTTGCGGTGGGCAGTGGCTTCGATGTGCCAGCACTCTACGATCAATTGATGGCCCGATACGGTGGCCAGATTGTGAACGTGGTTCACGGCATCTTGCCGCGCGCACTCGATGTCGTGCGCATCGCCGCGCGACAATTGGAAAACGCCGGGTTGGCTAGCGCGATTGCGCCCGAACATGCGGCACCACTTTATCTGCGCAACAAAGTCGCGATGACCATCGATGAGCGCCGCGCGCACCACGCCGCCAAAGCAGACGCAGTGCAGCCATCATGAGCGCCGTACTTTCAACACCATCGGTTCCGGTGTCTTTTGTTGCCTTGCGCGAGCATGATCTCGAAGCAGTCGCCGCGATTGAAGCGGACGTATATGTGTTTCCTTGGACGAGTGGCAATTTTCGCGATTCGTTATTGAGCGCGTACGAATGCTGGGCATGCTGGACGGGCAACGAATTGATCGGCTACGCCGTTGTGATGACCGCACTTGAGGAGGCGCATCTGCTCAATTTTGCAGTGGCCAGCCGATGGCAGCGGCGCGGGATAGGTGGTGAATTCCTGCAATTTCTCATTGACCGTGCGCGCGCCTCCAAGCGCGAAATGCTTTACCTTGAAGTGCGGCCCTCGAATGTGGCTGGCGTGCGGTTGTATGAACGATTTGGCTTTAAACAACTGGGCGTTCGTCGCGATTATTACCCTGCGATGACGGGCCGCGAAGATGCCTTGTTTCTTGGCCTGAATATCGCGCAAAGTGTGCTGTGACCATGCGTACTTTTGAAGACTTCCTGCGTGAACTTGAATTGCTCGATACATTTGAGCTATTGGGCCGCGCCACTACCGATTTGCCGAACGTTGTCGAAGAAGTAGCGCCGTCAATCGCTGCGCGGGAAACGCTCGCTGCCGCCAGCCGACCGCCGTTGCAGGCGGCTAAAATCGCTGCGACCTCGCCGGTTACGCTTGATCCCGCACGCATCATGCGGATCGCGTCGATGGATTGGGTCGCGCTAGGTCAGGAAGCCGTGTCCTGCAGCGCCTGCAGCTTATGCAAAGCGCGAAAGCAGATGGTGTTTGGCGTGGGTGCGGCGGCGGGGCCGTGGCTGTTTGTTGGTGAAGCGCCCGGTGCCGAGGAGGATGAGACGGGTGAACCCTTCGTCGGCCAAGCTGGCAAGCTGCTTGACGCTATGCTCACCGCAGCCGGGTTGCAGCGCGGGCGTGAGGTGTATATCGCCAATGTCGTCAAGTGTCGGCCGCCGGGCAATCGCACGCCGACGCTCGATGAAGCGGCTGCCTGCGCACCGTTGCTCGACCGCCAGATCGATTTGATCCGGCCAGCTTTGATCGTGGCACTCGGCAAAACGGCTGTCATGCGATTGACCGGATCGGATGCGAGCATGGCGTCGATGCGTGGCAAATTGCATGTGTATCGCGACATTCCCGTGATTGCCACCTATCATCCGTCGTATCTGTTGCGCAGTCTGGGCGAAAAATTGAAAGCCTGGGAAGACCTGCTGCTGGCGAGACACGAAATGGCCAAGCAAGTCGCCAAACTGGCTTCAAACGGGTGAGCGTCGGAAAATCGTTGAGAGTAGTCTTGCAAACGGCATAATCAGCCCTATTTACCCGCTGCGATGCCAGATATTTTTGGTTCGTCATTATTCAGGAGAAATTCATGCGCAAATTAGCACTGTTTTTTGGATTGACCGCGATGCTTGCTTTGTCGGGGTGTGGCTACAATGACTTTCAGTCGAAAGATGAGGGTGTCAAAAAGGCTTGGGCGGAAGTGCTGAATCAGTATCAGCGTCGTTCGGATTTGATTCCCAATCTGGTCGCCACCGTGCAGGGTTATGCCCAGCAGGAAAAAGATGTGTTTCTCGGCGTGGCCACTGCGCGTGCGAAGGTCGGGCAGATGAACATCGGTGCGGATGTGGTCAACAATCCGCAGGCGTTGCAGAATTTCCAGAAGGCGCAGGGTGAATTGTCGAGCGCACTGTCAAGGTTATTGGTGGTGGCAGAGGCCTATCCGCAATTGAAATCCGACGGCAACTTCCGTGAGCTGCAATCGCAACTGGAAGGCACTGAAAACCGCATCACCGTGGCGCGCAAACGCTTCACGGATGCAGTTGAGGCATACAACATCCTTACGCGCTCGTTCCCGACCAATTTGACAGCCATGCTGTTCAGCTACTCGGTGAAGCCGCAGTTTACGGTGGAAAACGAGAAGGCGATTTCAACGGCACCGAAGGTTGATTTTGGTGCCAAGCCTGCTGCTGCGCCAGCACCTGCCGCGCTGCCAGCCCCCGCCCCTGCGCCCGCGAAATAATTCGTTAGATCAGTTGACAGCGTCGGCAGCAATGACCGTGCACGCATGAACATGACCAGCCCCGCAGGTGCGTGGCGGTGTGTAGTGCGCACGATTCTGCCGATGCTTGTCTGCATGGTCGGTGCCGCGTCGGCTGCCGAAGGCGACTTCGTTGCCGTTCCTAAACTCGAAAAGCGCGTCACCGATTTAACTGCGACACTTTCCTCAGCTGAAGAAGCCCGCATCGAAGCGCGGCTGAGAGAATTCGAAACCAAAAAGGGCGCGCAAGTGGCCGTGCTGATTATTGGTACCACCACGCCCGAGACGATTTTCGATTACTCGGTGCGTGTCGCCGAGGCGTGGAAACTGGGACGCAAAGATGTGGACGACGGCGTGCTGTTTGTCGTCGCCAAGAATGACCGAAAACTACAGATTTTGACCGGTCGAGGCACACAGGGTGTGCTCACCGACGCGATGTCCAAACGTATCATTGGCGAAGTTGTCGCGCCGAAATTCCGCGCCGGAGATTTTGCCGGTGGCATTGAAGACGGTGTGGCCAAAATCATTGACGTGCTGCAAGGCGAGGCATTGCCGCCACCACAGAAAAAACGCGTGGCCGTTGAGCAGGGTGGCGGCAACGTTCAATCTTTTCTCTTTATTGCCTTTATTGCGGCTCTCTTCGTCGGCCCGCTGTTGCGATCGCTGCTGGGTAGATTTCTTGGTGCTTCGGCCACGGCCGGCGTCACAGGTGCTGCAACGTGGTGGCTGGCAGGCGGTCTACTGTTTCCCGTAATCGCAGGCGTAATTATTTTCTTTATCGTCTTGTTCATGGGTGCAAGAGGCTTCACCGGCGGCGGTGGCGGTTTCTCGCCGGGCGGCTGGTCGAGTGGCGGTTCGTCAGGTGGCTCGTCGGATAGCTTTAGCGGCGGCGGAGGGGGCTTCGATGGCGGCGGCGCTTCCGGTGACTGGTGAAGGAGGGTATTCAAAAATGAAATGGCTAGCCCGCTTCTTTCGCCATGTCTGGATGTCGCCGATTATTCTGCGGCGGCTATTCCCTGCCGCTACGCTCGATGCCATCGGGCGCGCCGTCACCGAGTGTGAAAAAAGCCATCGCGGACAGGTGCGTTTCGTGATCGAGGCGGAGCTCAGCAGTGGGCAGCTGTGGGCTGGCGTATCGGCGCGCCAACGCGCCATCGACGTATTTTCGCAATTGCGCGTGTGGGACACCGAAGAAAATATTGGCGTGCTGGTGTATCTGCTACTTGCCGACCGCAAGGTGGAAATTGTGGCTGACCGCGGCATTCACCGGCGCGTTGGTGACGAACGCTGGCGTGCCATCTGCCGCGAAATCGAACACCACTATCGCAAAGGAGATTTTCTGAGCGGTAGCACCTTGGGCATCGAGAAAATCAGCACAGAGTTAGCGTTTTATTTTCCTGCCAAGGGTGAACACAAGAACGAGCAGCCGGATGCGCCGGTGGTGCTGTAGGATGAGGGTGGGTGCGGTTTTCAGAGGCATTTAAGCCCGCGAACCGCACCAGTTCTAGAGTTTTAATATTAGTTACGGTGCCTTGAACGGGCTACTTTCCCCAAGCTCGTTCACATACTGTTCCATCCCGCCGGATTCGCGGCGCAGAAAGTCTTCCACCGCCCTGGCGAATTGCGGCTGCTTCAGCCAATGCGCTGAGTGACATTTAACCGGCAAAAATCCGCGCGCGAGTTTGTGTTCGCCCTGTGCACCGCCTTCAAAAACTTGAATGCCGCGCGCGATGCAAAATTCCAGCGCCTGGTAGTAGCAGGTTTCAAAATGCAAACCTGAATGAAACGCGATACCGCCCCAGTAGCGGCCATAGAGCGTGCGCTCGCTGAATAAATTGAGGGCGCTGGCGATGGCTTTTCCTTCGCGTTCTGCGATGATCAGCAGGATATTCTCAGGCATGCGTTCACCGATGAGGCCGAAAAATTTGCGGTTGACGTAAGGCGTGGAAAAGTGCGCACGATAGGTGTGGTCGTAGCATTGAACAAAAAAATCCCAATCGGTCGCAGTGATCTCGCTGCCAACCAAACGCCTGAATGTGATGCCCGCCTCAACGACCTTACGCCGCTCCTGCTTCACTTTTTTGCGCTTGTCATGGCTCATCAAAGCCAGAAAGTCATCGAAGTTTTTATACCCGGCGTTCTGCCAATGGAACTGGATCGACGTGCGCGGCATCATGCCCTTGTCGATCAACAATTGGTGGTCATCACTGTTGGGAAACAAAACGTGCAATGACGACACATCACTTTGCTCAGCGAGGCTGATCAAGCCGTCGACAAGGAGTTTGCGGTCAGCGGATGTTTTCGCCAGCAGCCGCCCGCCCGTGCAAGGCGTGAACGGCACGGCGGCTAACAGCTTCGGAAAATAATCGAGTCCGTGGCGCTGGTACGCTTCCGCCCACGCCCAATCGAACACGTATTCACCGTACGAATGGCTCTTTACGTAAAGCGGCACCGCGCCGCATAACGTTTGTCGCCCTGCAATATCGCGCCACAGCGTCAGAAATTGCGGCAGCCAGCCAGACTTGGCGGTAGTACATCCGGCGTCGATCATCGATTGCAGGAAAGCGTGGCGCAGGGTGGGGTTGCTGTCCGTCAATGCATCCCATTCTCCTTCCGCAATGGAGGCCAGGGAATCGAGGACTTTTAGTTCGACTTCGCGCATTTTCGGGGGACGTTCAAGGCAACCTTATAATGAAGTGGCAATGTTACCCTTGTCTCAAAAGAGAACGCGCAACATCATGAAAATCGCCATCGCCCAACTCAACCCCATGCTCGGCGATCTCGTCGGCAATGCAGAGCGGATTTTGCAGTATGCCGAGCAGGCAAAGGCAGCAGGTGCTACCTTGCTGGTGACGC
>JAYURJ010000272.1:0-24576 GCA_043756275.1 Betaproteobacteria bacterium
GATCTGGAATCATTGAAATATGAAGACCTCTACAACATGGAGTCCGTAACTTATTCAAAACCGACCATGGATGATCTTTCGAGAAACAGAAATGCGCTCTAACCATCCGTTCAACCTGACGCCAAACAGCTGCGCTGTTTGGTCCCCTCGCTTCGCTCGGCGCAGGTTAACGGAACGTTAACGTCCGCTTTGCGGCAACCACAATGTCTGTTTCGGGTAGAAAGCAGACACTCAGCAAAAATCAGGGTTGAACCTACATGAAGCGCGAAGCCGCAGCATCATGTCACGCTTTATTGCTTCAACTACGCAACAAACCCCCGCCCCACCCACTCCCGATCCTCCCGAATCGCCATCTTCACCCGATCATGCTCCGCCTGATCCAGAAAATCAGTTTCGCGACAACGATACTCAAGCGTCGCCAGCGACAGAATCGATGCGCGCAATCCTTCGCGTATCCACCGCCGGTCTCGCTCTTCGCCGCGCGCATATTTTGAAATCGCGGCATCGTTCGGCTCAAGAAAACTAGCCTTCACGCCGCCTTGTAATTGAAGCGTAATGAGTCGATCCTGCCAGCCTGCTGGCAGCGTGGGCAGGTTTGGCGAGACGGCGTCGAAGTAATAGCCATGTTGTCGCTCGAATGCGGAACCATGGCCCCAAACTTTGGTGAGTTTTCCTGCGCTGCCAGTATCAAGGCGGGGATAGGCATTGAGGTCGTTCGACAAAATCATGCCTTCTGGAATGTCATGCCCCATCATCATGCCGAGCACCGAAATGCTGCCCATGACGACGAAATCGTCTATTCCTCGCGCTGACTTAATGGCACCGAGCAGAAGCTCGACTTGCGCCAGGTTCATTGCGTTGCCTTCGCGTGATCTTTGCGATTCTTGAACAGAACGTTGGAGAACGGCGTGTTCTGTAGCAACGCATTGGACCAGCGCTCGTCTATTGCTCCTAGTGACCTTCCAACTTCCTTGACGGAGCCTTTGAGCAAAGCCTCCCACGACTCAACATAAAACGGGCTGCATGACTTGTTTGCGCGCCACACGCTGACGGTTTTTCGCGCATCGTCGAT
Organism: Betaproteobacteria bacterium; assembly: GCA_043756275.1. GTDB lineage: Bacteria > Pseudomonadota > Gammaproteobacteria > Burkholderiales > Usitatibacteraceae > UKL13-2. Next base: position 1,073 of record JAYURJ010000272.1, read on the forward strand.
TAGCGGCTTTCCTGCAGCCGCATCGCCGAGCATCAACACGGCAAGACGCAGATGTGCCTCTCTGGCTGACTGGACTTTGGCACCTTGTTCCAACCGGGCCAAACGACGAACAGTTTGCGCGGATTCCGGGCCGGCAAGAACGACATCCACCCCCAACACATTGGCGATGGCCATGATCTTGGAAAGGCTGGCACCTTTGCCGGATTCGACATGCACGAGCGTCGAACGACCGACTTGGGCCGCGAGCGCAACATCAGTTTGCGAGCGCTTGGCGGACTCGCGCGCGGCGCGAAGATTTTGCCCTAAGCGCTTTGTCGCTTGTTTTAATTTGATTTGAATTTCATTCATGTATCAAATTATACACAATATATAAAAACTGTCATTTCGACCGCAGGGAGAAATCTGCTTTTCATTGCATAAAACAAACAGCAGATTTCTCCCTGCGGTCGAAATGACAGTGTTTATGAGTGTGATTCAAAGTGATGTGGAGTTTGTCTCCTCCCGCGACAACGCTTTTCCGATGGACATGTAAAAAAAGCACGCGATAACGTGCCACGCAAGTGACTTGACCTGAGCAAGCTGCGCGTCGTCTATCCTGAGCTTGTCGAAGGGCCCAACCTTGCCGCAGATCTGTTGAATTTACGATATCTGGCGCACTGCCGCAAAGTCAATAAAGCCGCGCTTGATATCGGTGTCCACCAGCTCAACGCGGACGCGGTCACCCACATCGAGGCCCTCGAAACCGCGTACGACCCTGCCCTCCGTGGTCGGCCCTGATATACGCACCCATATGCCCTTCTCAGACGCGCCGGTCACGATGGCATCGAACTGCGTTCCGATGCGTGAGGCAAGGAGCATGGCGGCGGCAGACTTCCGCACTTGCCGTTCCACTTTCGCCGCGCTGTCCTCCTGGTCGGTGCAATGGCGCGCTAATCTAGTGAGCTCATCGGCCGTGTAAGGCGGCGCCTGCCCGGCGATCGCCGCCTTTAACATTCGCTGTGCGATGAGGTCGGGAAACCTGCGGTTCGGCGCGGTCGAATGGGCGTAATCTTTGACGGCAAGTCCAAAATGCCCTGCCGATGGTTGTCCGGGGACTTCAAGCGCATAAGCACCTGAACCCAGCAATTTGACGACGGAAAGCGAGACATCCGCAAAGTGCTGTGGGTCAACCTGCCGGCGATGGGTCAGGAAAGCGTCCAGCGCTGCGACGTCCGGCGCTGGTGGCAGCTTCTCTCCCCATTCAGCCGCCAGCGCGACGATCCGATCCCATCGCTTAGGGGTTTCCAGCACCCGGCGAATCGAGGGCAAGCCTTTCTTGTCGAGATATCGCGCGGTCACGCCGTTGGCCGCAATCATGAAGTCCTCGATCAATTCTTTCGCACGATTCTTTTCGTCGGGCAGCAGGTTGGCCAGAACGCCATTCTCAAACACGGCGCGGACGCCCTGCGTTTCCAGGCGCAGTGCGCCCTGGGCGTGACGCACCCGTTTCAATGCCTGCGCAGCACCATCCTGAATGCGTAGTTGTTGCGCAAGCCCGGGCACTGCCGCAAGCTTTGCCGGTGGGGACGCGGCGCCCTCGAGCCATGCGGCGACCCCATTGTAGGCAAGCTTGGCGCGACTAAGCACCAGCGCCCGGTAAACGTCGGATTGAGTCACGGCGCCGTCGGCGGCAATGACCATTTCCATCACAATCGCCAGGCGTTCCTGACCTTCGCCCATTGAGGTGAGGTCGGTCGACAGCTTCTCCGGCAGCATGGGAAAAATTTTGGCGGCCGTGTACACGGAAGTGGTGTTGATCCGCGCATGGTCGTCAATCGCGGAATTCTTTACGACCAACGCGTCAACGTCAGCGATTGCGACGAGGATCTTCACCGCACCGCCTGTCGCGTGATCAGCGACCGAAAGCTGATCGAGATCGCGGGAATCGTCGTTATCGATCGAGCACCAAAGCAGGCCGCGCAAATCACGTATCGATTCGCCGGACGTGACGACGGCCGCGTCCGTAATCTGGTTGGCCTCGGCAAGGGCATCGGGTGAAAAATCCGGCAGCAGGCCATGTTGACGCATCGCGTCGTGGGCGAGGCGCTTGAGCTCGTCCTTTCCGTGTCTCTGCATTGCAGCCGGGGAATGATGTGTGGGATTGACAGGCATGAATGTAGTTTCCGAAAAGGTAATAGGCTGTGACCTCGTCGCGGACTTTGGATTGCCGGATTTAGTCCTTGGTACGCATATTGCAATTTGCGACTTTACGCATTCAACCACGCAGTCGCCATGGTGGCTATTCTGACACCCGCCGCGGTCGGTCATCAACTGACCACACTGCCGCAGCGAAATCTTTATTGGTGATCATGCTTCTCACTTTACCTCGTCCACTTTCGCGCGATAATGGCGTATTACTTTGGCCCAACCAGCAACAGTCACTGCTCGCTGCCACCCGTCACCGGAGAACCCATGATTTTTGACACCCACATCAGCGACGACACCGACGCCTTGCGTGATTCGGTCAAGCGTATGTGTGACGACGAACTGGCACCGCGCGCAGCCGAGATCGACCACAAGAACGAATTCCCGATGGACATGTGGAAAAAGCTCGGTGACTTGGGGTTGCTGGGTATTTCCGTTCCTGAAGAATACGGCGGTACGGGGCTGGGCTATCTGGCGCACACGGTGGCGATGGAAGAAGTCTCTCGTGCGTCCGCATCCGTCGGGCTTGCCTACGGCGCGCATTCGAATCTGTGCGTGAACAATATGTACCTCAACGGCTCCGAAGCGCAGCGCAAGAAATACCTGCCTCCGCTTTGCTCTGGTGAACACGTCGGCGCGCTGGCGATGTCGGAGCCGGGCGCGGGCTCGGATGTGGTGGGCTCGATGGCTTGTCGCGCGGAAAAGAAGGGCGACCGCTATATCGCCAACGGCAACAAGATGTGGATTACCAACGGGCCGCACGCCGATACATTGATCGTCTACATGCGCACCGCGCCGAAAGACCAAGGCTCGCGCGCGATGACGGCCTTCATTGTTGAAAAGGGTTTCAAGGGATTTCGCACCGCGCAAAAACTCGACAAGCTGGGCATGCGTGGTTCGGATACTTGCGAGTTGGTATTTGAAGATTGCGAAATTCCGGAAGAAAATGTGCTGGGTGAATTCAACGCCGGTTCGCGCGTGCTGATGCGTGGCCTCGACACGGAACGCACGGTCCTTTCGGGTGGCCCCATCGGCATCATGCAGTCGGCGATGGACGTGGTGCTGCCGTACCTGCATGAGCGCCAGCAGTTCAACCAGCCTATCGGCACGTTCGGCCTCATGCAGGGCAAGGTGGCAGATATGTATGTGGCGCTGCAAAGTTCGCGCGCATTCAGTTACCGGGTGGCGACCATGCTCGATCAGGGCCGCGGACGCGCAGCGCGTAAGGATGCGGCGGCGTGCATTTTGTATGCATCGGAATGCGCAGTGAAGGTCGCGCTGGAAGCGATACAGACGCTCGGTGGCAATGGCTACATCAATGAATATCCGACCGGACGACTGCTGCGCGATGCGAAGCTTTACGATATTGGGGCGGGAACAAATGAGATCCGGCGGATGTTGATCGGGCGGGAGTTGTTTGGTGAAAGTGCGTGATTGCAGCGCATCTACAATGCGCATAAAATATGTGCATCAAACACCGGAGACTACCATGGCAAAATCCGCGCAAATAAACGTATCCGCGCCGCTCACCGTTCGGCAATCGCTCGCGGCCTATGACGTATCCGCATCCAAGCGACCCACGAACGTATCGATCAACGCCGATCTGCTCGCGAAAGCAAAAGACCTTGGTGTAAATTTGTCGCAGACACTTGAAGAAGGTTTGAAAGTGCGAATCACGGAAGAAAGACGAAAGCGTTGGCTGGAAGAGAACAAGGCGGCGTTTGCGGCGTGCAACGAACACTTTGAAAAATATGGGCTTTGGAGTGACGGCATCAGGATGTTTTGAAATGGCGCAATTTGATGTTTATCGCAACCCAAATCCCAACGGCAGAACAACTGTTCCGTATGTCGTTGCGCTGCAATCTGACTTTCTTGATCTGCTTCCATCGCGATGGGTCGCGCCACTGAAACTGTCGAAAAGCATTGCCCGGCGTGTCGAAGGTTTGATGCCGGAAGTGGAAGTGGACGGCAAAAAATTTACAATATTCATGTACGAAAGCGGCGCGGTACCGGTCCAGTCTCTGGGCAACAAAATTGCATCACTAGATGGCCACCGTGACGAACTCATTCGTGCTGTTGATATCCTCGTCAGCGGCATTTAACAACTTACTTTAGGAGAACACCATGTCAGATTCCGTCGTCATTGTTGCAGCAAAACGTACCCCCATCGGCAGCATGAATGGTCAACTTACGCCGTTGTCCTCGCCGCAGCTTGCGGCTGTCGCCATCAAAGCCGCGCTCGAACAATCGGGCTTGAAAGCCGAGGACATCAGCGAAGCGCTCATCGGCTGCGTATTGCCCGCCGCACTCGGTCAGGCACCGGCGCGTCAGGCAGTGCTGGGTGCCGGGCTGTTGCAATCCACAGCAACGTCGACCGTGAATAAAGTGTGCGGCTCCGGCATGAAAACGGTGATGCTTGCGCATGACTCGATCATGGCCGGCTCGGCAAACGTGATGGTGGCAGGCGGCATGGAGAGTATGTCCAACGCACCTTACCTGCTGCCAAAAGCGCGCCAGGGCTTTCGCTACGGCCACGTCAAGGCCCTTGACCACATGGCGTTCGATGGTCTGGAAAACGCCTACGATGGCAAATCGATGGGCATCTTCGCTGATGCCACTGCGGCGAAATACGGCTTCACGCGTGCTGACCAAGATGCGTTCGCAACCGAAAGCGTGAGGCGCGCCCAAGCGGCAGTCGCCAGCGGCGCGTTCAAGGCCGAGATTGCGGGCGTGACCGTCAAAGGCAAAGCGGGTGACGTGGTGCTCGATACCGATGAGCCACCTGGCCAGTGCAAGCCGGAGAAAATCCCTGCGCTCAAACCTGCGTTTAATAAAGACGGCACCGTCACTGCGGCGAGTTCGTCGTCTATTTCTGATGGCGCTGCGGCGTTGATCTTGATGAAAGAATCCGACGCGAAGGCGAGAGGCCTCAAACCCATCGCGCGCATCGCGGGCCACGCGTCGAACGCGCATGAGCCAGAGTGGTTCACAACTGCGCCAGTCGGTGCCATCGACAAGCTGCACAAGAAACTCGGCTGGGGCCCGGAAAACGTGGACTTGTACGAAATCAACGAAGCCTTCGCGGTGGTGACGATGGCGGCGATGAAGGACCTAAACCTGCCGCATGCAAAAGTGAATGTGAACGGTGGCGCGTGTGCATTGGGCCATCCAATCGGTGCGTCAGGTGCGCGGCTGATCGTGACCTTGCTGCACGCCCTCAAAGCGCGCGGCGGCAAGCGTGGCATCGCCTCACTTTGTATCGGCGGCGGTGAAGCGACAGCCATTGCAGTTGAGATGATGTAATTGGAAAACACTAGCACTGGTGCGGATTTTCAGGCGTTTTATGCCTGTGAACCCCACCAGTGCTAGAGTTTTGTAAAAATATGAAATCCGTTCTCATCATCGGTGCTTCACGCGGCCTTGGCCTCGAATTCGTCCGTCAATACCGGCGCGACGGCTGGCTCACACTCGGCACCTGCCGCTCGCCGGAACAGGACGCTCTTCTCACGTCCGTGGGCGCGACTGCACTGCGGCTTGATGTTGCGGACGAAAATGGTTTTGCCAATCTTGCCAAAGCGCTCGATGGCAGAAGCATCGATGTCTGCATTTACAACGCTGGTGTCTCCGGCCCTCGCAGTGCTAATGTTATTGCGCCCGAGGCCGAAGAGTTCGATGCGGTAATGCACGCCAACGTGCTCGGCGCTTTGCGCGCCATCCCTGTCGTCGCCCCAGCATTGGCGCGCGCCAACGGCACGTTTGCGTTTATCTCCAGCCGCATGGGTTCCATCGGGCTGATGGCGGCCAGCGGCTCGATCACGTATCGCGCCAGTAAAGCTGCGCTCAACGCCGTGGTGAAAGCGGCCTCGCTGGAATGGGGACCGAAGGGAGTGACGTGCATGACATTTCATCCCGGCTGGGTGAAGACCGACATGGGCGGCGCTGAAGCGGATATCGAACCTGCAGTGAGCATCGCGGGCGTGCGCAAAGTGATCGCCGAGGCCACGCCAGAATCTAGCGGACGGTTTTTTGATTACACCGGTAAGGAGCTCGCATGGTAAAGACCCTCATCGTTGTCGCGCTGTTAATGGGCTGTTTGCTTATTGGGTGCAGCAAGAAAGAGCCCGTCAAAACGGCAGAAGAGCAAAAAGCAGAAATGGACAAAGCGGCGCAAGCCACGAAAGCCACGCGCGACAATGCGGTGTGGGGAGAGCAGGTGAAATCGCTGGACAAAGCCAAAGCCGTCGCAGAAAAAGCCGCCCAAACGCCTGAGGAAAAGCTGCTTAAAGAAGGCTATTGATCACGGAGAAGCAAGACATGCTGATGAAGGCCACCAACGACTTCCTGACGGATGAGCAACGCATGATCCGCGACATGGCGCGCGATTTTGCCCGTGAACAATTGGCACCGAACGCGGCGCAGTGGGAAAAAGACAAATGGATTCCTGATGCCGTGGTCGCGCAAATGGGCGAGCTTGGTTTGCTGGGGATGGTAGTGCCTGAAGAATGGGGCGGCACGTTTTCAGACTACACCGCCTATGCGATGGCGATTGAAGAAATCGCCGCCGGCGACGCCTCAACTTCCACCTTGATGAGCGTGCACAATTCGGTCGGCTGCGGGCCCATCCTCGCGTGGGGAACCGACGCGCAAAAAGAAATGTACCTGCGTGATTTAGCCGCAGGCAAAAAAATCGGTTGCTTCTGTCTCACTGAACCACAGGCAGGATCGGAAGCCAATAATCTCAAAACGACTGCCAGATTGGTCGATGGCAAATGGGTGTTGAATGGGGCCAAGCAATTCGTCACCAATGGCAAACGCGCGCATGTCGCCATCGTTTTTGCGGTGACCGATCCTGATCTGGGCAAGAAGGGATTGTCCGCATTTATCGTGCCGACCAACACACCCGGCTTCAATGTACAGCCGCCGGAAAAAAAGCTCGGCATCCGCGCATCCGACACCTGCGCAATTATTCTGGATAACTGCACAATCCCTGAAGACCATCTGTTAGGCCCGCGCGGCAAGGGCCTGGCGATTGCACTATCAAACCTCGAAGGCGGGCGTATCGGCATTGCCGCGCAAGCATTAGGCATCGCGCGCGCCGCATTCGAAGCCGCCCTCGCCTACGCCAATGATCGGTCGCAGTTCGGCAAGAAGATTGTCGAACATCAAAGCATTGCGAATATGCTCGCCGACATGCACACCCGCATCAACGCCGCGCGCCTGCTCATCCTGCACGCCGCACGCATGCGTACGGAAGGTTTGCCTTGTTTAAGCGAAGCGTCACAAGCCAAGCTTTATGCATCCGAGCTTGCCGAATGGGTGTGCAGCAAAGCGATTCAAATCCACGGCGGCTACGGCTATCTGGAAGATTATCCGGTCGAGCGCTACTACCGCGATGCGCGCATCACGCAGATTTACGAGGGCACCAGTGAGATTCAACGGATGTTGATTGCGCGCAATCTTGCTGGTTGAACAAGCGTTTTGCATTGTAAATTCGTAAAACAAAAAAACTTATGCCGACCATAAAATCCAAACTCGATACGCTCTCCCCAGGGTTCAAAGCCAACGCGGAGCAAATGCGCACCGTCGTCGCTGAGCTGTATGCACATACTGCAAAGGTCGCTGACGGCGGTGGCAAAGACGCCAACGCCAAACACACCGCTCGCGGCAAGTTGTTGCCACGCGATCGTGTGAAAGCATTGCTCGATCCAGGCTCACCGTTTCTTGAATTCTCGCCGCTGGCGGCCTGGGGAATGTACGGCAAAGACGGCTTTGATGCCCCAGCTGCAGGTGTCATCACTGGTATCGGTCGCATTGAAGGAACTGAATGTGTCGTCGTCGCCAACGACGCGACCGTCAAAGGCGGTACTTATTACCCGATGACGGTAAAAAAACATTTACGTGCTCAGGAAATCGCGCTGCAGAATAATCTGCCGTGTGTGTATTTAGTCGATTCCGGTGGCGCGTTCCTGCCGCTGCAAGATGAAGTCTTCCCGGACAAGGAACACTTCGGTCGCATTTTTTATAATCAGGCAAATTTAAGCGCCAAGGGAATACCGCAGATCGCCTGCGTGATGGGTTCATGCACGGCTGGTGGCGCGTATGTGCCGGCGATGTGCGATGAATCCATCATCGTCAAAAATCAGGGCACGATTTTTCTCGGCGGCCCGCCACTGGTGAAGGCCGCGACCGGTGAAGTGGTGACAGCCGAGGAACTGGGTGGCGGCGATGTGCATTCGCGCACCTCCGGCGTCACCGATCATCTGGCCGAAAACGACAAGCACGCGCTGGGTATTGCGCGCGAAATCGTGCGGCATTTGAACCGCAAGACAGCGATGCCCGTCGCCACACAAGCGGTAATCGAGCCGTGCTATCCAGCAGAAGAACTCTACGGCGTTATTCCGAAAGATACCCGCCAGCCCTACGACATCCGCGAAGTCATCGCGCGCATCATCGATGGCTCCGACTTTCACGAATTCAAGGCGCTCTACGGCACCACACTCGTCACCGGCTTCGCACACATCTGGGGTTTCCCCGTGGGCATCATCGCCAATAACGGTATTCTGTTTTCCGAGTCCGCATTGAAAGGCGCGCATTTCATCGAGCTTTGCAGCCAGCGCGGCATCCCACTGATTTTTCTACAGAACATCACCGGCTTTATGGTCGGCAAGAAGTACGAGACCGGCGGCATTGCCAAAGACGGCGCGAAGATGGTGACGGCGGTGTCGTGCACCAAGGTGCCGAAATTTACGGTGGTCATCGGCGGCAGTTTCGGTGCGGGCAACTACGGCATGTGTGGCCGCGCGTTTAATCCACGCTTCCTGTGGATGTGGCCGAATGCACGCATATCAGTCATGGGTGGCGAGCAGGCTGCATCGGTACTGGCAACGGTAAAGCGGGACGGCATCGAATTGAAGGGCGGCAAGTGGACGGCCCAGGAAGAGGAAGCGTTCAAATCTCCGATTCGCAAGCAGTATGAAGATCAAGGCAATCCTTATTACGCGACGGCAAGGCTTTGGGATGACGGTGTGATCGACCCGAAAGACACGCGGATGGTATTGGGCCTGGGGCTGTCGGCGGCGATGAATGCACCGATAGAGAAGACGGACTATGGCGTGTTTCGGATGTAGATGGGCATGCGAACTTTCAACCAGCCTAAATCCCCCTCAATCCCCCTTTTTCAAAGGGGGAAGTGCTTAGTTTCGCAGCACACATTTAGAGCAAGCCCCCCTTTCCTAAAGGGGGGTTGGGGGGATTTTAGGTGTTAATTTATCGCCCCGACCTTACAAAGAAATCCAGACAACTTCGAAAAAATATGACCGATGCCGAGCAGAAACTATGGCATCACTTGCGTCGCGGGCAACTTCATGACGTTCAATTCTTCAGGCAGCGGCCCATTGGCGAATACATCGTGGACTTCTATGCGCCAACAATCAAAATGGTGATCGAACTCGATGGAAGCCAGCATCAAGAGCACGGCGCAATCAACTACGACGCTCTGCGCACCGCATATCTGGAATCGCTTGGACTAACTGTGATGCGCTTCGACAACTTACAGGCTCTAAATGAAACGGATAGCGTGCTTGAAATGATTCATCAGTTCGCCCAGCGACAAAAATCCCTCCCGGCCTCCCTTTATAAAAGGGAGGAGAAAACGTGACCCACGTCCTTCTCGAAATCGACGGCCCGATCGGCATCGTCACGCTCAATAATCCTGAAAAACACAATGCCTTCGACGATGTGCTGATCGCTGATTTAACTTCAGCATTCCGGAACCTCGACGCAAACGGGGATGTGCGTGTCGTGATCCTGTCCGCTGTTGGTAAATCTTTTTCGGCCGGCGCTGACCTTAACTGGATGAAGCGCATGTCAACGTATTCGCAGGAAGAAAACTTCCGCGATGCAATGGCGTTGGGCGAATTAATGCGTACCTTGCACGGCCTGTCAAAACCGACCATTGCACGTGTACAAGGTGCTGCGTACGGCGGCGGTGTGGGATTGGTCGCGTGCTGTGACATCGCGGTTGGAACACAGGCCGCTTCGTTTTCGTTGTCGGAAGCAAAGCTTGGGCTGATTCCGGCTGTGATCTCGCCTTACGTCATCAATGCTATCGGCGAACGCGCGGCGCATCGCTATTTCCTCACGGCTGAGCGTTTTGACGCCGCTGAAGCATTTCGACTTGGCTTGCTGCATGAACTGTCCATGATGGACGAAGCGATGGACGACAAGATCAACGACATCGTCACCGCGCTGTTGAACTGTGGTCCGCATGCGATAAAGGAGGGCAAAAGTCTTATTGCCGCCGTCGCCAATCATCCCATTGATGCCACCACCATCGCCGACACTGCGCAACGAATCGCACGCGTGCGGGCAAGCGCTGAGGGCAAAGAGGGTGTCAATGCATTTCTCGAAAAACGCAAAGCCGGCTGGATTGTGGAGAACTAAACGTGGAATCAAAACTGATGCTTTATCCCCTGCTGGCGATGTTCCTTCTGATCTGTCTTGTCGCAGTCACCATGCTTCGCCGCCGCATAGCGTTCTATAAACAAAATCGAGTACATCCGCAAAAAACAGCAACCTCCGCGCAGATGACGGCGGTCATGCCCGATTCGCGCGCGCCGGATAATTTTCGGAATCTGTTTGAACTGCCGGTCATGTTTTATGTCGCCGCGCTCACCATTTACGCGACCGGCCTCATTTGCCTGCCGCATTTAATTCTGGCGTGGTGCTATGTGATCGCACGCTACGTGCACAGCTTTATTCACTGCACCAGCAATGTGGTCATGACCCGCTTTTACGCGTTTGTGACCAGTTGCCTGTTCCTGCTTTGCATCTGGCTGATGCTGGCTTACCAGTTGTTCACAGTCTAGGGCGCAATCATGTTCAACAAGATTCTTGTCGCCAACCGGGGCGAAATTGCCTGCCGTGTTATCAAGACCTGCAATCGCTTGGGCATTCGCACCGTCGCGGTATTTTCTGCTGCCGATGCCGAGGCGCAACACGTTAAGCAGGCCGACGAAGCATATTTGATCGGTGGTCCACGACCGGTGGATTCTTATCTCAAGGGCGATGTGATTCTCGACATCGCAAAAAAGTCCGGTGCGCAGGCGATTCATCCTGGCTATGGTTTTCTTTCGGAAAATTCGGGCTTCGCTGCGGCCTGCGAAAAGGCGGGCATTGCCTTCATCGGCCCAACACCGGATGCCATCGAAAAAATGGGCTCAAAAAGCCACGCCAAAGCGTTGATGCAAGCGGCCAACGTGCCGGTGGTGCCCGGTTACCACGGCGATAATCAGGATGCCGTTTTTCTTTCGGATGAATCGAAAAAGGTTGGCTATCCACAGCTCATCAAGGCTGTCGCTGGCGGTGGCGGCAAAGGCATGCGGCTGGTGGAGAAAGCGGAGGATTTCCTGGCACAGCTTGAAGCCGCGCGACGCGAAGCAAAAAATGCCTTCGGCAATGATGACGTGTTGATCGAACGATACGTACTAGGCCCGCACCATATTGAATTTCAGGTGTTCGGTGACACACACGGCAACACTGTGCACCTGTTCGAACGCGAGTGTTCGATTCAGCGCCGGCACCAAAAAGTGCTGGAAGAAACGCCCTCGCCGTTCATCGACTCGATTGAAGACGATCTGCGCGAAAAAATGGGTGACGCGGCAGTGGCGGCTGCGCGCGCGATTGCCTATCGTGGTGCGGGAACGATTGAGTTTATCGTCGGCGAAGATCGCCAGTTCTTTTTTATGGAAATGAATACGCGCCTGCAGGTCGAACATCCGATCACCGAAATGATCACCGGTGAAGACCTCGTCGAATGGCAGTTGCGCGTGGCCGCAGGCGAGCCGTTGCCATTGAAGCAAAGCGAAATTATCACCGGTGGGCATGCCATCGAAGTCCGCATCTGTGCTGAAAATCCCGCCAACGACTTCCTGCCCGAGACCGGCAAGATGCATGTATTTGCCACACCGACAATTGCAATGGATGACGATGTGCGCCTCGATACTGGCGTGGTTTCTGGTGACGAAATCAGCGTGTACTACGACCCCATGATCGCGAAGCTGATTACATGGGGCGAAGATCGTGCTGAGGCAACACGCCGGATGCAGCATGCCATCGCGCAAACCGACGTGCTAGGCGTTAAAACCAATCTTGGATTTTTGCAGCAACTGGTGAGGCACCCGGCATTTTTAGCGGGCAAAACGGACACATCGTTCATACCGACGCATCGCAAGTCGCTTTTTCCCGATAAGTCGCAGATGCCTGATCGCGCGCTGATTGCCGCATCGCTGAATTTATTGGCGCTTGAGGCCAAGGCTCACGGTAACGATGTGTGGGACCGCAAGGATGGCTGGTGGCTTAATCGCAGCGCACATCGCGCGCTGGAGTTTCATACCGTGAATGACGAAGCAACCGTCACCGTTGATATCGAAACAACTGGAACGACGCAGCATGTCCGACTCGATGAGCGTGAATACAACGTTACATTGACCAGCCAAAGTGGTCCGCTTGTTTCATTTACTGCCAATGGCCACGCCGAGACGGCGCGAGTTCTTGCGCACGGCAATAACATCTCCATTTTGTTTGCCGACGCGCGCCATTCGCTGCGCCTGGTAGATCCATTTTTGTTTGAAGGCGATGTTGAGTCCAACGACGGGCGGCTGACCGCGATGATGCCCGGCCGCGTGGTCAAGGTGATGGCCCGCGTGGGCGATAGCGTGAAGAAAGGTCAGCCACTCATCATCATGGAGGCGATGAAGATGGAGCACACCATCGTCAGCCCGCGTGACGGTGTGGTAGAGAGGGTGGCGTTCAGCGAAAATGATTTGGTGTCGGCAGATGCGGTGCTGTTTGCATTTGCGGAGTGAGCGAGCGGATATAAAAAGAGCGTCGCACGCGAGTACGACGCTCTTTTACATTGCGGTGCTACCCGATCAGTACCGGTTATACGACGGCACCGGTGCGCGGTAACTTGGCCGCACATCAACGTTGACCGGGATCGTAGGGCCCGGATCGTAAGCGAGGCGGGTAGTGTATTCGCGGTCGTGATAACGGTAGCGAACGTCGTAGCCGCGTATTTCTTCACGGGATTCCGAGACCACGTTGCAACGCTGCACGTCGCGGGTCACTGGCACACGCTCGACCTGAGCATAATCATATGAGGACGCACGACGGTATCCATTGTTGTACCCATAGCTGTCACCGTAGCGCGAGTTTTCACGCTCAACGCTATTGCCAATCAGTCCGCCAACGATGGCACCTGCTGCGGTAGCACGATCCCGCCCGCCGGAGCTATTACCGAACTGATGCCCGACAACGCCGCCGATGATGGCACCCAACACGGTACCACCACCACTGCTGCGGCGCGAATCAGTCACGTATTCTTCCTGAGCCGGACGGCGAACGCGCCGCTCGTCGTAGCTGGTCACTTGTTCGGTGAAGCACTCACGGCGTGGCGTGGCGACGCGATCCACAATCGGCGTGGCGGAAATAACGGTGGCTACATCAGCATAATCAGCCGCAGATGCGACGCCCGCTGTCAGGCCCAAGGTGGATAAAACTGCGACGGTCAAAATGGTTTTCATGATCAGGCTCCTGAGGAAAAAACGTAAGTTGCAAACCAGTAACGGCGACAAAAAGAATCGGTTGACGCATCAATTTGAGGGGAAATGCAACGAAACGTTTCAGCACTTGAAACTGTTGGTCGTGCGAAATTGTCGCCTGCCAGACAACCTGAATACGTGATTTAGGTTCCAATGGCTACGGAAACACTATGTCCAAAGTCCAGTATTGGCGGGCCTTCGCAGGCACAATGGCTGAAAACGCTCGTGGATATTGGCTCCCGGCCGGTTGCTCGTTTGCAACACAAACTGACGTTGACTCTATAATGCTCATGTCAACGCGCACAATGCGCTTAACACCGTGTAACACCCGCACCGCAGAATTACCCGAGGAGAAACTTCATGTCTGCCGTACTCAAATCCCAAACCGCCACCGCTTCTGCCAACACAGCACCCACCGTCAAACTCCTGATCAACGGCAAATTTGTCGAATCCAAGACCACAGTCTGGAAAGATGTGGTGAACCCCGCCACACAGGAAGTACTGGCCCGCGTGCCGTTTGCAACCGAGGAAGAAATGGATGCCGCCATCATGGGCGCGGCTGAAGCGTTCAAGACCTGGAAAAACACATCGATCGGGGTCCGTGCGCGGGTAATGCTGAAGCTGCAAGAGCTCATCAAGCGCGACATGAAAAAACTGGCCGCCTGTCTGACCGCAGAACAGGGCAAAACCCTGCCTGACGCAGAAGGCGATGTATTCCGTGGGCTGGAAGTGGTTGAGCACGCGTGTTCCATCGGCACTCTCTCGCTCGGTGAAATTGCCGAGAACGTCGCCGGTGGCATCGACACCTATTTCATTCGTCAGCCGATTGGGGTTTGTGCAGGTATTACCCCGTTCAATTTTCCGGCCATGATTCCGCTGTGGATGTTCCCGATGGCCATCGCTTGTGGCAATACATTCGTGCTGAAGCCTTCCGAACAAGACCCGATGACGCCAATGCTGCTCGCCGAGTTGGCCATTGAAGCCGGCGTGCCGCCCGGCGTGCTGAACATCATCCACGGTGGCAAGGAGGCTGTGGATGCGCTCTGCACGCACCCCGAAATCAAGGCCGTATCCTTCGTCGGCTCATGCCACGTCGGTGAACATGTTTATAAACTTTCCAGCGATCACGGCAAGCGCGCGCAATGCATGATGGGTGCCAAGAACCACGCCGTCATCATGCCCGACGCGAATAAAGATCAATCGCTCAATGCGCTGGTCGGTGCCACGTTCGGCGCAGCGGGACAGCGCTGCATGGCCACTTCCGTTGCGGTATTGGTGGGGGAGGCCAACAAATGGATTCCTGACATCGTTGCCAAAGCCAAAACACTCACCATCAACGCGGGCAGCGAAGCAGGCACTGATGTAGGCCCGGTCATCTCGATACAAGCCAAACAACGCATCGAATCATTGATCGCCATAGGCGTGAGTGAAGGCGCGAAACTGGAGCTGGACGGCCGGAACATAACGGTGCCGGGATATGAAAAAGGTAACTTCATCGCGCCGACAATTTTTTCAGGTGTGAAACCGCATCACGAGGTTTATAAAACCGAAATCTTCGGACCGGTGATGGTGATCGTCGCGGTTGAGACGCTGGACGAAGCGATTGCACTTACCAATGCAAATCCGTATGGCAATGGCACCGGCATCTTCACGCAGTCAGGTGCCGCGGCACGCAAATTCCAGAATGAAATCGATGTCGGTCAGGTCGGCATCAACGTGCCGGTTCCCGTGCCAGTACCCTACTTCAGCTTCACCGGTTCGCGCGGCTCCAAGCTGGGTGATCTGGGGCCGTATGGGAAACAAGTGGTGCAGTTTTACACGCAGGTGAAGACGGTGACGGCACGGTGGTTTGATGATGCGGCGGTGAGTACCGGGGTGAATACGACGATTAGTTTGAAGTAAGACTGCGGACGAAATACGAGCGCAATGACGGTGGCACAAATTGCATTGTCATTTCGAACGAAGTGAGAAATCTGCTGATGCTGTTTCGTAAAAGCAGATTTCTCACCCGAAAAGCCGGGTTCGAAATGACAATTAAATTGATGAGGTATGTCGCATGAAAATTGGTTTTATCGGCCTAGGCCACATGGGCAACCCCATGGCCCGCAATTTACTAAAGCACGGGCATACGCTTAAAGTCTTCGACGTAGTGCCTGACTTGGTGAAAAAGCTCACTGATCTCGGCTGCGAAGCGGCATCTTCACCAGCGGTCTGCGCGCAGGGCGTTGAACTGGTCATCACCATGCTGCCCTCATCGCCGCATGTACGTTCGGTCTACACGGGCAAGGATTCCGGCATTCTCCACGGCGTACCCGCAGGCGTGTTACTCATCGACTCCTCAACAATCGACCCTCACACTTCGCGCGATGTGGCGATGGATGCGCGTGCGCATGGCAACAATATGGTCGATGCGCCGGTCTCTGGCGGCACTGGCGGCGCAGAAGCGGGCACGCTGACTTTCATGGTGGGTGGCGACGCGGCAGATTTTGAGAAAGCCAAACCAATACTCCAGTGCATGGGTAAAAACATCGTGCATTGCGGCGGTGCGGGCAACGGTCAGGTCGCAAAAATTTGCAACAACATGATGTTGGCCATCGAGATGATCGCCACCGCCGAGGGCATGGCATTGGCGGCAAAGTTGGGCATGGATCCGAAAGTATTTGCGGGGATCGCTAATTCATCGAGCGGGCGTTGCTGGAGCTCGGAAACCTACAATCCCTATCCCGGCGTGCTTGAGAATGCACCCGCATCGCGCGGCTACACGGGCGGATTCGGCTCGGATTTGATGCTCAAAGATTTGACGCTGGTGACCGAGGCCGCAAAGGCCGCAAAGCAGCCGGTGATGCTGGGTGCAGCCGCACAGCAGTTGTATCAAATGCATTCGACGATGGGAAATGGCACGCTGGATTTTTCGAGCATCATCAAGTTGTACAAAAAAGACTGATCGCGCAGTTCCCAATTCCAAACAAAATTAGGCCCCGGCCTTCGCCGGGGAGACAAATAATATGATTGAGCACGTCATCGAAGGCCACACCTGCATCATCACGATTGCCAATCCGCCTGCCAATACCTGGACGCCAGAATCGCTGCTGGCGATGAAGCAACTCGTGGCGGAGCTAAACGCAAACAAAAACATTTATGCCGTCGTTATTACCGGCCAGGGCGAAAAATTCTTCTCGGGCGGGGCCGATCTGAAACGCTTTCAAGGCGATAAAGTGGCCGCACGCGAATTCATTTCGAGATTCGGTGAAACATTCGAAGCGCTGATGAATGCCCGCTTCGTCGCGATCGCTGCGATCAACGGCTACGCGATGGGCGGCGGACTCGAATGTGCACTGGCGTGCGACCTGCGCATCGCCGAAACGCATGCGCAGATGGCGCTGCCCGAACCTGCGGTGGGGCTGCTGCCTGCCGGTTGCGGTACGCAAAATCTGCCGTGGCTGGTCGGTGAAGGCTGGGCGAAACGCATCATTCTCACCGGTGAGCGCGTGAATGCGGAAACGGCCTTGCGGATCGGGCTGGTGGAAGAAGTCGTTGAAAAAGGCAAGAGCCTGGATGCTGCAAAGGCAATGGCTGAGCGCGTTGCAGGGCTGAGTCCGAAGTCAGTTGAATTCTGCAAAGCGCTAATTCATAACGCGCGCAACGGCGTGCCACGCGGTGCGGGATTGTCGCAGGAACGCGAACGCTTTATGGATCTGTTTGAGTTTGAAGATCAGCGCGAAGGTGTCGCCGCGTTTCTGGAAAAACGGAAACCGGTCTGGAAAAATAATTGATGATTGGCTTCGCACTCATCACTGAATTAAAGCACTTCCCCCTTTTCTAAAGGGGGATCGAGGGGGATTTTACAGTCGTAGATTTTAAGGTTCCCAATTTTCCACCCGCGACTATCCCCTCCACCCTCCCCTGAAAAGGGAGGAGTCTCGTTAAACTTTTCCCTTCCTCGCCCATGCAAACATCCCACGCCAACGGTGAAATCACCGTCGATATCCGCAATCACATTGCCCATCTCACGCTGAACCGCCCGCAAGCGCTTAACGCGCTGACCCACGAGATGATCAATTCAATGATGGCACTTCTCAACGATTGGGCGCGCAACGATGACGTCAACGCCATCATCGTGCGTGGTGCGGGAGAAAAGGCATTTTGCGCTGGCGGTGATATCCGCGCGCTTTACAACACAGCCATGCAAGGCGGCGGCAGCGAGCAGGATTTTTTTCGTGACGAGTACGCGCTTGATTTCAATATTCACCGCTACCTGGTCAACACCGGCAAACCTTGCCTCGCATGGATTGACGGCATCGTCATGGGCGGTGGCATGGGTATTTCGCAAGGGGCCGACTTTCGCATCGTCGGTGGCCGGACGAAAATGGCCATGCCAGAAACTGCAATTGGATTATTTCCTGACGTGGGCGGTAGTTATTTTTTGTCGCGCTGCCCCGGCGCGCTTGGTTTGTATCTTGGGCTAACCGGGCAAGTCATCAATGCAACTGATGCGCTCTATACCGGACTTGCCACGCATCACATTGCATCCGAATCGGCATTCGAATTCGATTACGCGCTCGATAGTTTGGTCGACTGGAAAGCGGGGCCAATCGTCGCCATGCGTGACATCGTTCAAAAATTTTCCAGCGCACCGATTGAGCTGGGCAAACTGACCGGATTGCGTGACGCCATAGAGCAGCACTTCAACGGCAAAGCCAATGTTGCCGCTATCATCACTTCCCTCGAAAATAACGCCGACCCTTCCCATGCAGAATGGGCCACAAATACGGCAGCGCTGCTCAAGAAAAGATCCCCCACCATGCTGGAAGTGACTAAACAGCAGATCGAGCGTGCGGCAACAATGAACCTCGCTGAATGTTTTCAAATGGAGTTAAATCTCATCAACGCCGCCTTTGTGCATGGCGATGTCATTGAAGGCATCCGCGCATTGTTGATCGAAAAAGACCACGCACCGAAGTGGAAACCGCCAACGCTGGCCGAGGTTTCGACAGCGAGCATCGAAGAGTTTTTTCGGCCACGGTGGAATAGTGAGTCACATCCGTTGAAAGCATTGCAACTTGTCCAGCCAACGACATTCCATCATCGCGAGAAATAAATCATGCGCCTTGTCACTTATCAACTCCTTAATACGACAGCCCTTAAAACTGCCATCATGATCAGCAAAGATGAGGTGCTCGATATCGTTGCGGAAACTACCGCGCGTAATTCAACGCTTCCAGTCGCATCAATGCTCGACATCATTTCCGGTGGTGATGCGGTCATGTCGCTACTGCGCGAGATTGAAGCCAGTCCCAAGACCGCGCCGATCATGCTCAACAAAGCGTTACTGAAAGCGCCGATCCCGCGTCCGACAAAAAACGTATTCTGCGTTGGATGGAATTATCTTGAGCACTTCGCCGAAGGCGGCGCGAAGATGCAGGACGACCGCGTGTTGCCAACGTGGCCGGTATTTTTCTCAAAAGCACCGACGGCGGTGAACGGGCCATATGATGTCATTCCGTTCGACGCCAATGTTTCAACGCAGCTCGATTGGGAAGTTGAACTCGGCGTGATTATCGGCAAGAGCGGCAAGAATATTTCCGAAACCGACGCCATGAGCCACGTATTTGGCTACACCATCATCAACGATGTCACCTGGCGCGATGTTCAGCGTCGCCATGGCGGCCAATGGGACAAAGGCAAAAGCTTCGACGGCACCTGCCCGATGGGACCGTGTATCGTGACGGCGGATGTGCTTGATCACGCTAATCTTCACCTTACCTGCCGCGTCAACAGCGTGACCAAGCAGGATTCCAATACCAAACATCTTTATTTCAAACTGCCACGATTGATTCATGATCTCTCGCTCGGCCAAACGCTGGAAGCTGGCGACATTATTTCCAGCGGCACGCCAGAAGGCGTCGGTTATGCACGCACGCCGCCGGAATTTTTGAAGATCGGCGATCTGCTGGAGACGGAAATTGAAGGCATTGGGGTGATGCGAAATCCGATTGGTACTTATTAGCCGATGAATTCGCCGACAAGGCGCTGGCGCGGAACACTGCTGCTCGAAGCGTCCGGCTCGAGTCGTGCAGATCAATTCAGTGCCGGTCTGACTGGGGTTCGCGGGCTGGCGGTGATGATGGTGCTGTCGTTTCATTTGTTTGCACTTGCGGGACCGCGCCTGTTGTCGTTCAATCTTGGCAACTGGCAAATCACCTACCACTGGCTGATTACCTGCGGATGGATGGGTGCCAACGTATTTTTTGTATTGTCTGGTTTCCTTCTGGCGATACCATTCGCGCGCAACATTGAGGGCGCGGGTGCAGAAGTTCTTGTTAAGCAATATCTGATTCGTCGCATCCGCCGCGTCGTGCCGGCCTATTGGTTTCAAATCATCGTTCTTGCCGTGATTCTGTTTTTCACGGCAAAATTTCCAGACTGGCTGACGATCATTCTGCATTTCACATTTATGCAAAATATTAGCGATGCGTACGCGTTCGAGTTGAACCGTGTGTACTGGACGCTACCGACCGAATTCGGTTACTACTTATTGCTGCCCGTTTTTGCGGCATTGGCCACCTTTTTTTCCAATCATAAGCGCGCCGCCTGGCTGCTTCTATCGGTGTCGATGATTGCGTTTGCGGTTGCCTATCGCGTCGCAGCTTACACCGCTGTGGCTGACGCAACCATCGACAAGAAGGTGTTCGCGTTGCTACAGCTACCCGGGCTCATTGATCACTTCGCCATCGGCATGTTGCTCGCGTGGGTATATGTGCGTCATGCGGCGGCGATTTCTTCAGGGCTTGCCGATGGCGTGATGCTGACTGGCCTGCTGGGTATTGTCTCGATGATGGCGCTGCTCGATCACGTGTACGCCGATTACTGGAATGGCCATATTCTGATTTTTATCGGCTACACCATCACCGCTTGTGTCATCGGCATGCTGGTGCTTGGGGTCGCGATGGGCGGGCGGCTGTCGCGCGCATTGTTTGCCAACCCGATCATGCTCGCTCTCGGTATCGTGAGTTACAGCCTTTATTTATGGCATCTCCCGATTCAGTTCTGGACACTGAAACTGCTTGACCAATATGCCATCACCGGCGACCGCCTCTGGTGGCTGGTCGCGATCAGCATTCCACTCAGCTTGTTGGCGGCGATACTTTCGTACTACTGGATTGAGCGTCCGTTCATGCCGCGCTCGTCTATGAAATCGGCAAACTCAAGAATTGGCGTGCCTCTTGGGCAATATATGCCCTGAACACCGCACCAGAGCTAGAGTTTTACTATTTCATTAGGGCAACGTCAGCCCTGATCGCGCCTTTACGGCCGAGATGTCGGAAGCGTTGATGGTGCCGGATGCGTTCAGATCAAACTTGAAATTCGATGCCGTCGTGAGCTGACCGGAGCGCGCCTTCACGCCGCTGATGTCGGCGGCATTGACTGAGCGAGAGTTATTCACGTCGCCGACTAAAAATCCGACCGCAACGCCGCCACCTGCTGTGCCATTCACGTTAGTCAGCGTAACGAGTACGCGACTATTGTCCGGCACACCCGGCAAGGTAACGGTGACTTCGTTGCCGCTGGAGCTCAGGTTCGCGGCCATCGATTGACCGACACCATTGACTACCGTGGCGCTGCCCATGGCGGTGACGGTGTCGCTGAAAGCAAAAACAATCCGATGCCCTGCGCCGATGACGCGCGGCTCCACGCTGACCGAACCGGTGATCGCGACGCTGGTATCGAGCGGCAGGTTGTGCGTACCTGCGGACCCGTGATCCTTGCGTGACTGCACACCGGTGAGCGTCAACGATGGTGCGGCAGCGCGAATCAGCAGCGATACACTCTGCGTTGCATTTGGCAGCGTGCTGTTGGCAGCTTGTACGCTAAAGGTATAATTGCCTGCGCTCGTCGGCGTGCCGAAGATCACGCCGGGCATCTGCCAGGTGTTGGTGGCGATATCGTAGAACTCGGCACGGTTAATATTCGCGTTGCCCGTGGCAAGCCCTCCCGTAGCCAATACATTGCCATTGGCGAGCGCCGTCGCCGTATGGAAATACCTTGGCGTGGCGAGGCTACCCGTGGCACTCCAACTGTTCAATGCCGGATCGTAGAGCTCGGCGCTCGCCAGAAAGTTGCTGCCGAAGCCGGCCGCGACCAGCACCTGTCCGTTGGGCAACAACGTCGCGGTGTGTTCGTAACGACCCACGGCGAGGCTGCCTGCGGCGCTCCAGATATTGGTTGCCGGATCGTATAACTCGGCACTGGCGACGGTGCCGATTCCGAGTTGGTCGAAGCCTCCCGCTGCCAACACTTTGCCGCTGGCAAGAAGTGTCAGGCTCAGGTAGCTCCTGGCACGGGCCAGACTTCCCGCCGGACTCCAGATATTGGTCGCGGGATCGTACAAGTCCGCAATGGCAAGTGAGCCGCTAATGTTGTTGCCCCCACCGGCGATCAAGACGCGACCATCTGGTAGCAGCGTCGCCTCGTGGTCACGACGCTCCACGAGGAAGCTGCCCGCCGCGTTCCAGGTGTTGGTTGCCGGATCGAATATTTCGGCGCTATTGACCGGTAAATTGGAGTTGTTGCTGGAGCCGCCCGCGACCAATACTTTGCCGTCGGCCAGCAGCGTCGCAGTGTGGTGGGCGCGGGCTTCAGCCAGACTACCCACCGTGCTCCAGGTGTTGGTTGCGGGGTCGTATAACTCTGCGCTGGCAAGGCGATGCGGCGCAGGTGACGGCGGGTTGGCACCCATTCCACCCGCGACCAACACCCGGCCGTTGGCCAGCCGCGTCGCGGTGTGAAACCCTCTTCCCACAGCCATGCTGCCCGCCGTACTCCAGGTGTTGGTTGCAGGATCGAATAACTCGGCGCTGGTGAAAAAACCGCCGCTGCTGACGTTGACCACACCCGCCGCGATCAGGACTTTGCCGCTTGCAAGCAGCGTCGCCGTATGGTCAACGCGCGCGGCGAGCATGCGATTGAACGCCAGCCCCGGTGGCAATGCCCCGGTCACACTGAACGCGATGGGTGCCGTGCCACTGGCCTCAAAAGTGTGGCTGTAGGCCACGCCGACCGTGCCAGCGGCTGGAGCTAACGACGTGAAAACGGGCGCGGTCTGCGCCAGGGCCAAGGGCGTGATCGCGCAAAGAATTAGAGAACCGAGCACACGCCGCAGCACCCGGGCGATAGACAGCGCATGTTGAATAGCCTGAAACCGCATGATGATTCCCTTCTCATTGACGATACTGCGATCAAATACTGCACGAGGCGTGTCAGCAATCCCGTTGACACCCATTTCCGGGAAATTGATTGCCCTAATCAGGAGAACGGAATGCGCGAAGATATCTCGCCATTTGTGGGCAGGATTGTATTAACGTGTATCCCGCCAAACCAGCATTGGCCCAGAAAACTCAAGTACTGGCGCGGCTCTTCAGGCAAAAATGCCCCGCAAGGCTCACCAATGCTTGTGTTTGTTCGTATGGGACAGATGGGCTAGCCGCGAGCTGTGGATCCACATGCAGCACCAGAACCATTGACAAGCGTGCCAGTTGGGTTCAATAATATTCCAACTATTCATACATCGTTCCAATTATTGGAACTATCGCATTGCGAAAGCAGCTTCCATGGACTCCACGCTCGCCAAAGGTCTCGCCGTGCTCGATTGGCTGGTGCGCGAACAGCGCGAATGCCGCGTTGTGGATGTGGCCGAGGCGCACGGCCTCGCGCGCAGCAATG
>JAYURJ010000273.1:0-24483 GCA_043756275.1 Betaproteobacteria bacterium
TTCCACGCAATCAAGCTGCAGCGGCGCAAATCGACACACCAATAAATACCATGGCAAAAAACAGAATCACGGATTTTAGCAGAAAGCCCGGCACGGTCCAATCCGAAAACCCCGCGTTTGCGCAGGATTTGCCAAGGTGATATGGCTGTTTCGTGCCCTCGGCAGCCTGCCACTCTGGCTCAATCATGCCATCGGCATCGGTCTGGGCTGGTTGGTGTGGTTTGCTTCTGTGCGACATCGACGTCTGACGCGTGAAAACATTCGCCAATATGCGAAGGTCATGAAGCTGGGTGAAACCAAACAGTTGTTGAGTGCCGCCATCGGCGAGCAAGGCAAAGGCATCAGCGAGCTTGCCCTCGCGTGGACCGCGCCACCCGAACGCTTGTACAAGACGGTCCGTGATGATGGTTGCATCGGCTGGGAGCACATTGAAGCCGCGAAGGCTACCGGGCGACCGATCATTTTCGTCACCCCGCATCTGGGCTGCTACGACATTGCCGGTCGATATCTGGCAAGGCGTATGCCGATCACGGCGTTATATCGCCCGCCCAAGCAAAAATGGCTTGAGGCAATCATGCAACAAGGCCGCGTGCGCGCTGGTGGCGAAACTGCATCGGCAGGTGCAGGGGGCATACGCACGCTACTGAAAGCACTAAAAAGTGGCGGCAACATCGTCATCCTTCCGGATCAGGTTCCCGGTGGTGGCGACGGTGCTTGGGTGGATTTTTTTGGTCGCCCCGCTTACACAATGACGCTGCTGCCACGGTTGGCTGCATCAGCCAATGCGGTCGTTTTATTTTTTTTTGCCGAACGACTGGCGCACGGCAAAGGCTATCGCATTCATATTGAAACCATGCCGGAACCATTTTCGAACGATCGCACAATCGCTGCCAGACAAACCAATGCGATGGTGGAAAAACTTGTCGCGATGGCACCGGCGCAATACCTTTGGGGCTACAACCGATACAAGCATCCTGCCGGCGCACCGTTGCCGGGTGCCGTGTAATGCGCGCTGTTCTGCTTTTTCTATGGTGCCTGCGCTGGCTACCCCCCCGCTTAGTGGCGGCAATGGGGCGCGGCCTTGGCTCGCTCCTGTTTCACTTCGGTCGCAGGCGCGTCACGTTAATTAATCTCAGGCTGTGCTTTCCGGAAAAAACCGAGGCCGAGCGTGAACGCATCGGGCGTGGCGTGTTTCAGAATCTCGCCCGCTCCACATTGGAACTAGGACGCGTCTGGTACGGCCCAGTTGACGACGCGCTTGCAAATGTGACGCTTGTCGACAAACACCACATCGACGTATGGCGCGGCAAAACCCCGGTGATCGTGTTGGCGCCGCATTTTGTTGGGCTGGATATGGGTGGCACGCGTTTTTCGCAAGTGTATCCGGAAGTTTTTTCGATGTACTCCGAGCAAAAAAATAAAGTGTTTGATCGGGCATTGCGACGCGCCCGTCAGCGCTTCAACAATGCCACGCTGATCACCCGTCAACAGGGAATGCGGCCAGTATTGAAAGCACTGAAAGCCAAACAACTTTTCTACTATTTGCCGGACATGGATTTCGGTGCCAAGGATGCCGTATTTGTCGATTTTTTTGGTGTTAAAACCGCCACGGTGACGGCGATGTCGCGGCTGGCCGGGATCACCGGCGCAAAAATTATCCCGCTGGTAACGCGGCAAACCGCTGATGGTTATGAATCGCGTTTTTATCCGGCTTGGGAAGATTATCCGACTGGCGATGCGGAGGCGGATGCCCGACGCCTGAATGCATTTCTGGAGGAACGTATTCTTGAAATGCCGGACCAATATTTCTGGGTGCACAAGCGATTCAAAACCAGGCCGCCCGGTGAACCAACGTTCTATTGATTGACATGCGTAATCATGCGGTATGATTGAATTTGTGGCGTTAGTCGAGTGGAGGGATCATAAAGATGGCTCAATTCCAGGTGCTGTTGCGCGGCGAACATTTTTTACTTGCCCGGGAAGGCAAGGAAAGCTGGTATGGCTTTATCAAGACCGTTTACGTGCAATCCGAAACGGAAGATTCCGCCTGTGAATACGCCGTCAAACAGGCGATTTCGGATCAAGAATTTCGCGCATCGGTCAGAAACCCAGCCGACAAACCACCGGCCATGAACGTTGAAGACTGTTCGGTAATCGAAAAAGATCCGGATCTTCAAGACAGCCCTTTTATCTACACACCAGAATAGAAATCAGTCCCCATTGGGTTTGCGCTTCACCAAAATGCACGGTCAGGGCAACGATTTCGTGATGCTTAACGGCATCTCGCAAAAAATTTCCCTCTCTACCGCGCAAATCAGCCGCATCGCTGACCGCCACTTAGGCATCGGTTGCGATCAAATTTTGTTGGTCGAAGCCCCAACGCGCCATGACACCGATTTTCGATATCGCATTTTCAATGCAGATGGCGGCGAGGTGGAACAATGCGGCAACGGCGCACGCTGCTTCGCACATTTTGTACGCGATCAGGAATTAACCGACAAGACCGAACTACGCGTGGAAACCCTATCAGGCATCATCGAGCCGTGTATCGCAGCCGACGGTTCGGTCACCGTCAATATGGGCGTGCCGCGATTTTTTCCGGCCGATATCCCGTTTATTGCAGATGCGGAAGCGCTGCAATATCAACTACAAGTTGGCGATAACGCCGTCACCATCGGCGCGGTGTCGATGGGTAATCCTCACGCAGTGCAGATTGTAGCCAGTACCGACTCAGCACCAGTCGGCGTGATCGGCCCGCTAATTGAGCATCACAGCCGATTCCCGAGGCGTGTCAACGCCGGTTTTATGCAAGTGGTCTCACGCAACCAGATACGCCTGCGAGTGTGGGAGCGCGGTGCGGGCGAAACACTCGCGTGCGGCACGGGTGCTTGTGCGGCCGTGGTGACTGGTATTCGCTGGAGCTTGCTGGATGAATCTGTTGTGGTCGCCATGCGCGGCGGTGAACTCACGGTAAGATGGTTATGCCGTAACACCGATGGTGGAATAGAAGCCCAAGCACCGGTGTACATGTCCGGCGCGACGGCGACCGTTTACACGGGCGAAATTGACTTATAACGCTGTAGCGCCGCGCCGCCTACTGCACGAGATTTACTCTTTCCACAGGATAAAAAAATAGTGTCGAATGCATTGACTGCTGAACAAATTGCCGCGTTTCTACGCACAAACCCGGATTTTTTTGAATCCAATGTCGATGTGCTTCTCGACATCAATGTGACCCACCCACACGGCGGGCGTACCGTATCGATTCCGGAGCGGCAATTGATCGCGACGCGCGAAAAAGTGAAACTGCTCGAAGGCAAACTTTCCGAGCTGATTACGTTTGGTCAGGAAAACGATGTTGTGTCGGAAAAAATTCAGCGGCTCACGCTTGCGCTGATTGGCTGTGCGTCGCAGGAAGCATTGATCGACACGCTATATCTGGATTTGCTCGACAGTTTCGAAGTACCCCATGTTGCGGTTCGCTTTTGGAACGTCACCGTGCCTGAATCAACTTCGCCGGAATTTCAGCCGGTTGCCACCGAGCTTGTGCAATTCGTGGATGCCATGACGGGGCCTTACTGCGGCAGTCACCCTGTTTATGAAACAAATCTCTGGTTTGGCGAGCACGCGCCACACTTGAAATCGTATGCCTTAATCCCGCTGAGAAAAGGCGCGGCGTTCGGGCTGTTGCTGATGGCATCCGAAAATGCGGAACGTTTCTATGCCGACATGGGCACCATATTCCTGACGCGTATCGGCGACGTATTCGCGCACTGTGTGGCTCGGCATCTTCACGTGGTTAGCGCTCCGGCAACCGAGTAACGCCGGGGGAGCGCATCAGTGCACGCTGCCATTGATCGCTACCTCGCCAATATCCGCTTTGAGCGACGGCTGTCGCCACTAACCGTCAAACATTACCAGCGCGATCTGGTTTTGCTCGAAACACTGGTCGATGGTACCGCCCGCGACAATCGCAGCGCAGTTCGCCACACGCTCCTTGAGCTCACACAAGCGGAGATCCGCCGCTTCGCAGCCATGCTGCATGGTCGCGGTCTTGCGCCGCGTTCATTGGCGCGGGTCTTGTCGGGCTGGCGTGGTTTTTTTGGGTACGCTCTGCGGACTAAATTGGTGACCGCAAACCCCGTCGACGGCGTGCGGCCACCGAAGGCCGCCAAACATCTTCCCGCCGCACTATCCCCGGATGAGGCAGTTCGACTGGTCAGTTTTTCGGACGACACTCCCGACGGACTTCGCGACCGTGCCATTTTCGAGTTGCTCTATTCCTCCGGACTTCGTGTGTCTGAAGTGGTCGATATGGATCTTGGTGCGATAGATTTTTCAGCTTGTGAAGTACGCGTTACCGGCAAGGGCGATAAAACGCGCATCGTCCCGGTCGGTGAGCCTGCGCTACACGCGCTCATACGCTGGCTCGATGCGAGAAAGTTATTGAAAGGCGCTGCAACCAGCGCCATGTTTCTGGGTAAGCGCGGCGGACGGCTTTCGCCACGAATCGTGCAAAGCCACATCAAAATATGGGCTGCGAAACAAGGCTTGACGGTCGATCCGCACCCGCACATGCTGCGCCACTCGTTCGCATCGCACGTGTTGCAGTCCTCGGGCGATTTACGCGCGGTGCAGGAAATGCTGGGGCATTCAAGCATCGCCTCCACACAGGTTTATACCCATCTGGACTTCCAACATCTGGCGAAGGTTTACGATACCGCCCACCCACGTGCAAAGCGTAAAACCCGTAAGCTTGCCAAGCCCGGCAAAACTGATCCATCCGATAACTTGGACAAAAATCAAAAAGACGAAAAAAAATGAAACAACTGATACGCGTTGGCTTATGGTGTGTCGTCATCACAATCGGTGTCATTGTTGTGGCGCTCGCTGCTGCGTACCTCGCAATGCGAGCCAGCCTGCCGCAACTCGACGGTGAGGTTGCCGCAGTCGGTTTCAAGGCGCCCGTCAGCGCGACCCGCGACAAACAAGGCACTGTCAGCATTACGGCAAAAGACTCGCTTGATGCGATGCGGGCACTTGGGTTCGTACACGCGCAGGAACGGTTCTTTGAAATGGATCTGGCGCGTCGCTCGGCTGCGGGCGAGTTATCGGCACTGCTTGGTGCCGCTTTGATCAAGACGGACAAAGAAAAACGCCAACACCGTTTGCGCGCACGAATGACTACGCAATGGGAAAAAATATCCGCCGAGGATCGTGAATGGATCGGCATTTACACTCAAGGCGTCAACGCGGGCCTCAATTCACTCACGGTGCGGCCCTGGCAATATTTGCTGCTACGGGCTGATCCGTTACCCTGGCGCGAAGTAGATTCGTTGCTGGTGATCTCGGAAATGTATTACATGCTTCAGGCACGCGGAATCGATGAACGCCTCAATGAGGCACTGCTGCGGCGACAAATCGGCGATGCGCTCTTCGATTGGCTGAAACCAACTGGCGGCACTTGGGATGCGGCGCTCGACGGCAGCGTCATCGCTTCACTTGCGATGCCATCTGCCGCAATTCTCAATCTGCGGAACAGCGAACCTGCCAGCCAAAATGCCGCTATCACGCCAGAGCAATCGAACGACGAGACTGTAATCGGCAGCAACAACTGGGCGGTCGGCGGCGCGCTGTCGTCCCACGGCGGCGCCATTCTTGCCGACGACATGCACTTGGGGCTTGGCGTGCCCAACATATGGTTTCGCGCTCAATTTGATATCGGCGAAGGTACCAACAAGCGACGGATCGTCGGCGCGACCCTGCCGGGCGGGCCGTCATTGGTGGTTGGCAGCAACGGCAATATTGCATGGGGATTTACCAACGGCTACGGCCAGTGGTTTGACTGGGTTGAAATTGAGCAAGGCTCACCGCTGACAACATCGATCAAGACCGTTCGTGAAACCATCGCTGTGAAAGGTGGCAAGCCTATTGAGATCGACATTCGTGAGAGCGCTCTCGGGCCAATTTTGCGCACCATCAACAAGACCGATTACGCACTCGACTGGACGCTTTATCGCGACGGTGGCGTGAACGCCCATGCCACCGCGATGATGTTCGCCAAATCGATTGATGAAGCATTGTTGATCGCACAAACGAGTGGTATTCCGCATCAGAATTTACTGCTTGTCGACAACGCCGGGAACCTCGCGTGGACGATCATGGGGCGCATTCCCGCCTATCCCGCAGGCGTGCAACGCCCGCGCGGGGCCTTCACCAAACCGGATGCTCTGTCGGACACGTGGCTCGCGCCGGAAAAGTATCCACTCATCAGGAACCCGTCAGACGCACGCCTGTGGACGGCAAATAGCCGCCAGCTTGGCGGCGATGGCGGCAACATTATCGGCGACGGCGGCTTTGATCTCGGTGCGCGTGCGGGCCAGATTCGTGATCGATTGCGCGAGCAAAAAAGCTTCGATGAAAAGAAACTCTACGCGATCCAGTTGGACAACGAATCGCGTTTCCTGAAACGCTGGTCTGACCTAGGGCTTGCGACGGCCACCGCAAAACCAAACGACAAAACCACTGCCGTGGCGAAAGAACTGAAAGTCTGGAATGGCCGTGCTGATGCAGACCAGACCGGCCATCGGATCGCACGCGCGTTCAGGCAACAAGTGATCGATCAACTTTGGAAATCATGGCTTGCCGCAGCGCAGCGCGGTCGCCAAGGCGCGCCTCTCGCCAGCACCGGTGCAGATGGTCGCGTTGAATACGCCGTCTGGCAAGCGCTTGAAGCACGGGCCGCGCATTTACTGCCAGCACCATTCACCACGTGGGATGATTTTTTGGCCGCGCAACTGGCGAACGTGGTCGATGATCTGACCAAACAAAACGTGCCGTTGAACGAAGCCACATGGGGAAAGCGCAACACCGCCAACATCCGCCATCCATTCACGCACGCCATGCCGTTCTTGTCCGGTTTGCTGAACATGCCGAAGTCGCCGCAAGCCGGCGACAACCACATGCCGATGGTCGCCGCACCCACGTTCGGTGCGTCGCAACGAATGGTGGTATCACCGGGCCACGAGGAACAAGGAATTTTTGTGATGCCGGGCGGCCAAAGCGGCCATCCGCTGTCGCCGTTTTATGGCTCGGGACACAACGATTGGCTGACTGGCAAACCCGGAAGTTTGCTGGCGGGTGAGGCGACGCATACGTTGAGGTTTGTGCCGTAAAAGAAACGGAGCTGCTGAGGAAATCCGTTCTTGCTGAAGTATCGAGTTTAAAATTTAAACGCTAGCACTGGCGAGCCTTGCGGACAGAAAAGCCTCCGAAAGCCTCACCAAATGGTGTTCTACGCTTCCAAAGCCACTAGTGTCCCAACGTTAGAAAAAACCAATACGATTTGTCTTGCGTGTATGGTCTTTCCCGGGGAGCAAACACGCCGACGGATGGATCAATTCGCAAACGAATTTCAAATCGACAACAACCAAAATACGACCTTTCACATGAAAAATCATCGGGTTAACAAGACTTGCACGCCAAACGTTGGGACACTAGTGTTCCAAAGCATAAAATCTTAGCGCCACAAATGTAATGCATTATTCGACATCTTTCGCATTGCAAAGCAATTCATCTTCACCTGCTTGATTTGTTGCTACCATTGCGATGAGTTCTGATAAGGAGTAGTCATGACACAGCTAGATCGCATCACCCAACAGCCCGATGTCATGGGCGGAAACGCTTGCATTCGCGGGATGCGAGTGACGGTCGGCATGGTCTTGAGTCAGATCGGCGCTGGTCACAGCGTCGAGGAAGTTCTCGCCGACTATCCTTATTTGGAGCGCGAAGACATTATGCAGGCCATTCGATATGCCGCATGGCGTGCCAAAGAACGGGCGGTTTACGCGAACGCTGAGGCTCGTGAGAGGATGTGATATTGAAAGACCCGAGAATTCTAAATTTGGTAAATCTATTCTTTGCTTACTTGATTGCAATTGATAGCATTAGCTATCTGGAGGACTGACCTATGGATATTTCCAAATCGATTCCAAGCTTTATTGGGAATGGTGGGGACCCGCATCCTGTGTCTGATCGTCCGGGCGAGAATCAGGCAGAAAATTTTTCGGCATCTATCAAGATTGCGCTTGGGGTTGCAAATGCAGAGCCATGCACTGCTTATGATTCGGACAAGAAAGCGGGCACAATTGCGATAATGAGTACACTAAATAATACGACTATGACCGAAGACAATGAGCTCAAACCGAAGGTTCTGACACTTGCGTGCGTGACCGAAGCCCTTGAGTTGATCAGAAACTACAAACCCAATAAACAATTGTCGCCCGCAGTAAATCGCGAGCCAACAAGCAAATCGCATGCGACCGACACGATTGGCGCGCTCTGCATTCTCACTCAATATCTAGCTGAGAATTATCCGTTGCGTGACAGCGAAGAGCGGTTGATTTCCAATGCGGATCCTTCAACTTCAGGTGGTCAAACTCCCAGTATTGAGGGATACATCAGTGCACGCAATGGCGTTTCGCTACAGGATTATCTTGATGCAATTGAAAGAAGCGAAATATTGTCTACGCTGGAAAAGGAAAAGCACAACAAAACACAGGCAGCGCGAACCCTTGGAATAAGTTTTCGCTCGCTTCGCTATCGATTAGATCGTCTCATGATCGAATAGTTCTTTTGGGAGCACGAGCCTCAAGCTAAATGACAGCTTCACCATGCGGTACTTTTGCTATTTTCTACAAATCTTTCCGGCAGACACTCAGCAGATCACCGTACTGTGTGCTTGCCAACCGTAAACTGCCCTGCATATCGCACCAGTACCACGTTTGAATCTGTTGCGTTGCAGCGAAAGGAATAACGTACAAACCATCAATGCGCAAAAGTCAACCAGATATGAAAAAAATATCTATGAAGAAGACTAGCCAGGACATCCCCGTGCTTAAGCGCGAGCAACTCGGCAGCGGGGTACGCGGAAAATGCTTTCATCAGTACGCACACGAAAGCAACGTCGTTGTGCTGAAGCCGGAGATCCTGAAAGTATTTTCGACCTCAGAAGCGGTCAACAAGGCGCTGGCGAGCATGATTGCCTTTAGCGAGGATACGCAGAAACTCGCGTCGCGGCCTGCGGGTCGCGCGCCGACGCGTCGCGCGGCTTAAGTGGCTGAAAATAAGACGGCAGCTTGGTTCGCTAAATTTGGTTACGGTCGCTTGAGGAATATTTCGTACACGACCCTTTATCGATGATTGATTTGGATTGATGATTAGACCGCCGTGGCCAACTGCAAAACGCCATTTCGACATCGACCAGTCACCCAGAGAAGTTTGTAAAGCATGGTGTTACATGCTACGCTTGACCGATGATCAAAGGCTTCCAGCACAAAGGGCTGAAACGATTTTTTGAGCTGGGCACGAAGTCCGGAATTCAGGCGCAGCATGAGCGCCGATTGCGGTTAATGCTCTCCCGACTTGATGATGCGACGAGGTCGTCAGACATGGATGCTCCGGGCTGGAATCTTCATGCACTCAAAGGCGAGCTAAAGGGCCACTGGGCGGTGTGGGTCGATGGAAATTGGCGTCTAACCTTCGCCTTCGACGGGGCTAACGCGATCCTGGTGAACTATCAGGATTATCACTAGGAGAAAGTCATGGCACGCATGTTTAACCCACCGCACCCTGGCGAGTTGTTGCGGGAGTTCCTCCCGGAAGGGATGACGATTGAGGAAGTTGCAGGGCGCCTCGGTGTGTCCCGCGTTCAGCTGTCGCGCGTGTTGAATGGACGCTCAGCAGTCTCGGCTGATATGGCCATCCGCGTCGGATTGCTGACGAATACGACACCTGAGTCGTGGCTCGGCGGACAAACGAAATGGGATTTGTGGCAAGCGTCGCAAAAACCGCTTCCGGCTGTTGCGCCGTTCCGTCGCGCGGCGTAACGGCTTTCAACAACGGCAGGGAAGTCTCAAGAAGAGTGGATTATTCCAAGCATTATTCGGTATTTTTCTCGGAGAACGCCATTCCACGAGCCCTCCAGCCGTAAAACACCCCAAACACCCCGCCAATGCTAGTGTTCGCCAAATAATTTTCATGCTACTCAGTTGCAACTGAAGACGCGCCCGCGTAATATGCAACTGCCTATGAAGCCCGCCTACCTCTCCCATTTGCCTGCCGCCGAAGCCGCCATTCGCAACACCGGCGAACGGCTCACGCAGCCGCGCGTTGCGGTGCTCGCCTGTCTGCTTTCAAGCGAGCACGCGACTACGCATCTGGATGTTGCCGCCATGCTTGCCGATCACCACGCGGTGGATCGTGTCACGGTTTATCGTGTGCTGGAATGGCTGGTAAATCAGGGCATCGCGCATCGAATTGCTGGCGATGATAGGGTGTGGCGCTTCATGATCAGTCGTTCGCAATCGTCGGCCAAATCAAAATCACTCACGCACGGCCACCATGCGCACTTCACGTGCGAAGCGTGCGGGCAAACGTTTTGTCTCGACAAGCCAATACCGAAAGTCGATGTTGCGTTGCCAGAGGGGTTTCGACCATCAGAAATCGATCTCGTCGTGCGTGGTCGTTGCGCCGCTTGCGCTTGAAACCAGCGCATGACAGCCTCCTCCATCACCCCCGTCACCCTCCTTACCGGCTTCCTCGGTAGCGGTAAAACCACGCTGCTCAACCGCTTGTTGCATCACCCGTCGATGCAGGAAACGGCAGTGTTGATCAACGAATATGGCGCGGTCTCAATCGATCATCTGTTGGTGCGCGAGGCCAGCGAAAACATCATGGTCATGTCGAACGGCTGCATTTGCTGCTCGGTGGCGGGCGATATGGTGCAGGCGTTGCGCGATCTTTATTTCAAGCGCGCAAACGGTGAAATTCCAGATTTCAAACGCGTCGTCATCGAGACAACCGGCCTCGCCGATCCGGCACCGATCATGCACACGCTGATTGAAATGCCGCTGGTGGCGGCGCGCTATTCGTTTTCCGGCATCGTCACGACTGTCGATGCAGTGCACGGCGAACAGCAGTTGAACGATCATTTCGAATCGGTCAAACAGTCGGCTGTCGCGGACAGGATAGTGCTGACTAAAACGGACACGGCAAGCCCCGAACAAATTGCGCATTTGCGTACACGCTTGCATGCGCTGAACCCCGGCGCTGACGTGCATGAAGCCATTGCAGGCGATATCGCGCCGGAAATTCTGTTCGACACCGGCCTGTATCAACCTTCACGCAAAACGACTGACGTGCAAAATTGGCTGCGGGCCAGCGCATATACGCTGGTGCCGACGCAGGATTCGTGGCTCGCGCCGCGCAGCATTGCCGCGACTCGTCACGATGAACGAATCCGCTCGTTTGTAATTTCATTGTCAGAGCCAGTCGCGTGGGCGGGGCTGGTCGATGCGCTTGAGATGATGACATCACTTCGCGGCGAAAATTTGCTGCGCATTAAAGGCATCGTCAATGTTGCCGGTGAGCAATTGCCGCGCGTGATCCACGCGGTGCAGCACACGATCTACCCCGCGGCAACGCTGTCGGCATGGCCCGACGAGGATCGCAGCACACAATTGGTATTTATCACCCGCGACATTGATGAAACGTTTATCCGTCAGGCCCTGAACAGCTTTATCGCCGAAACCACACCTGCGTGAACTAACGCCGACGACGCCCTCACCCCAACCCTCTCCCGCAAGCGGGAGAGGGAGTTAACTTAATTACCGGCTCACCAATATGAAAACAAAACACGAACCCATCCCCACCACCATCCTCACCGGATTTTTAGGCGCAGGCAAAACAACATTGCTGAACCGCATTCTCACCGAGCGCCACGGCGAAAAAATTGCCGTCATCGAAAACGAGTTCGGTGAAGCTGGCATCGACAATGAAATTCTGGTGCAGAACAGGGAAGAGCAGATCGTTGAGATGAACAACGGCTGCATCTGTTGCACCGTGCGCGGTGATCTGGTGCGCATTCTGGGCGAACTTGCCGAGAAGAAGCGAAGTGGCAAGCTGAAATTTGATCGCGTCATCATCGAGACCACCGGCATGGCCGACCCGGGGCCGGTCGCGCAAACGTTTTTTATGGATGACGCCATCCACAATGAATACGTCCTCGATGCGATCATCACCGTGGTGGATGCCAAGCACGCGCAACTGCAACTCGATACCAACGAACAAGCGCGCGAACAGATCGGCTTCGCTGACCGCATTCTTATTTCCAAATCTGATTTGGCGGCTGAAGAAGAAACCCAAAAACTATTGAGCCGCATGAAACGCATGAATCCGCGCGCGACCTATGAGCGGGTGCACTTCGGCGAAACCGACATTAAAAAAATTCTCGATGTGCGCGGCTTTAATCTCAATTCCGTACTCGACATCGATCCGGATTTTCTCAAGGAAGATCATCACCATCACGACGACGATATCCAGTCGTTTGTATTCACCTCCGCACGCCCGATGGAGATGGAAAAGATCGAAGCTTTTCTGTCGCTGTTGATTCAAAGTTACGGCAACGACATGCTCCGCTATAAGGGTGTGTTGAGTATTGAAGGCGAGGACAAGCGGATGATTTTTCAGGGCGTGCATATGACGATGGGCGGCAGTCCCGGCAAGCCGTGGTTGAAAGACGAAGTGCGTGAATCCAAGATGGTGTTTATTGGGCGTAATCTGCCGAAGCGAATCTTTGTTGAAGGCCTCGCCTATTGTGTCGCCGATTCCGCGAAGTCGGTTGTTGAAATCAAATAAATGGTTGTCGACATCCGCAATCTGAAGGCGGGATACGGGGCCAAAGCCGTTATCTCGCTGGCATCGCTACAGATTGCAAAAGGTGAACACACGCTGCTGCTGGGGCCTTCGGGTTGCGGCAAAACCACGCTTCTGAATGTAATCTCGGGTATCGTTTCGCCGCTGGCAGGACAGATCAGCATCATTGGCACCGCGCTGGAAATTTTGGGCGTCAGTGAACGCGACCGCTTTCGCGGCAAACATATCGGCTTGGTGATGCAACGGTTGCACCTGATTTCTGCCCTGACGATTCACAAGAATTTACGTCTGGCGCAGCAACTTGCCGATGTCACTGCTGATGATGCCGCCATTTTGGCCGCGCTGGAAAAACTCGGTATCGCCGACAAATTGCATCGGTATCCACGCGAACTATCGCAAGGAGAGGCGCAGCGTGTTGCGATTGCGCGTGCGGTCATCAATCGGCCAGCGCTGATTCTGGCCGATGAACCCACCTCCGCCCTCGACGACGACAATTGTCTTTCGGCAATTGATCTACTGTTCGCGCAGACCAGCGCACATGGTGCCACGCTGATTGCAGCAACCCACGATGCGCGCATTAAATCGCGCTTCCATCGTGTGGTCGAACTCAAACAATCATCATGAAGTCCCTCAGCACCGCGATCCCGCTGGCAATCGCTTATTTGCGCGAGAAACCCCTCGCCACGTTACTCAATATCCTGCTGCTGGGCCTGGGAGTGGGCACGATCATCGCGCTCCTATTGACACTCTCGCAGCTCGAAGAGGGAATGGATCGTGATTCGGCAGGCATCGATCTGGTTATCGGTGCCAAAGGCAGTCCGCTGCAACTTATTTTGTCGACGGTATTTCATATCGATATTCCCACCGGCAATATCTCGGTTGCCGATGCTGGCCAGGTGATTGCTGAGCCGGTCGTCAAACGCGCGATTCCACTGGCGCTCGGTGATAGTTACAAGACATTTCGCATCGTCGGTACCAATCCGGCCTACATCGAGCTTTATGGTGCCGCGCTGAACACTGGCCGCCTGTGGAACGCACCATTGGAGGCGGTCGTCGGTGCTGAGGCGGCGCGAATCACGGGCTTGATGCCAGCGGCTTCGTTTGTAGGGTCGCATGGTCTGACGGAGGGCGGCGGGCATAGCGATCACCCATATACCGTCGTTGGTGTGCTCAAGCCCACCGGATCGGTGATCGATCGATTGATCATTACGTCAGTGGAAAGCGTGTGGCGGGTGCACGAACAACCTGAACCACCGGGTAGTCACGACAAGAAAAATCACGATCACGCTGATCATCAAGATGGCAAAGAAGTGACGGCATACCTCATTCAGTACGCAACGCCATTGGCGGCCGCATCATTTCCACGCGTGGTGAACGCCAACAGCGGCTTGCAGGCGGCCTCCCCCGCCATGGAAACAGCGCGCCTGTTTAACTTGCTCGGCGTTGGCATCGCCGCATTGAAGGCCTTTGCGCTCATCATGATGCTGTGTGCCGCGTTGGGTATTTTTGTAGGACTCATGAACGCACTCGATGAACGCCGCGCTGATTTGGCGCTGTTACGGCTGCTAGGTGCCAGTCGGGCAACGGTGTTTCTGACCGTCATCGCGCAAGGGTTCGCACTCGGCTTGGCGGGGGTTATACTTGGTGTGATCCTCGGCCATGCAGGCACCGAATGGATCGGGGCCGCACTCGAAAAAACCCACCGCATTGCGCTCACTGGTTTTACATTGATTCGGCAAGAACTTTGGGTGGCCGCTGGCGCGATGGGCCTTGCGATTTTCGCCGCACTTTTCCCGGCGTGGCGTTCGTACCGAAATGCTGTGCCAACAATGTTGAGCCGCACCTGATTTAGCATTGTCGGTTGCCCGACAAAGGATTTGTGATGCGTGTAAGCCAATTTCGTTTTCAACCACTTCATCGCCTGAGCATGGCGGTGATGATTGCGTTGCTCGCGTTGCTTTGCGCCATCGTTGCCAACCCTGCATCGGCGGTCAATCCGCCCGGCCAGATTCCGGATGCACAATTGTTCAGCTTCATCGGCAAGGACCCGCTGCCGCCCGGCACTATCCCCTGGCAGTTGCTGCGCCAGGTAAAGCTGGTGGAAGGCAAACAAAAAGGCGCAAAAGCGGCTGCGATGCTACCTGAATTCAGCGCCGAACTAAAAGCGCTCAATAACAAGGACGTCAAGATTTACGGCTTTGTGCTGCCGCTGTCGACCAGCCAAAAACAAAAGCATTTTCTGATTTCGCCATTGCCGTCCCATTGTCCGTTTTGCGTCAATCAAGGGCCGGATTCGATGATCGAAGTCATCGCCAAGCACCCGGTGGAGTATTCGCCGTGGGAGCCCATCGTGATATCGGGCAAGATGGAACTGGTGAACGATCAGTATTTGTTTTATCGGCTCGTCAACGCCGAAGCTGTCAAGCTCTGACAATGGCCGCACCCGCCAAACCCGGCCATTCAACGCGCCCCTCCTCGGCGACGGGTTCGTTCTCGGCCAAGGCCATGATGAGCGCTTCCGGCGTGTTTTCAAGTGAGCAGTTGTCGCCCGATGCCAACAGCTTCCCGGTGATTTACGAAGCCGCAATTCTGTATGCGGCTGCGCATTACGATGCGGCGCGGGAAACGCTCAAAGAGCACATGAAAACCGAGGAAGGAAAATCGAGCATTCGCACCTGGCTGATGCTGTTTGATCTTTACCAATTGACGCACAACCGGCAGGAATTCGACTCGCTCTCGATGCTTTTCACCGTAAAGTTTGAGCGCTCCCCGCCGATGTGGACTGCCGAGGCCGACAACAGTGATCCGCGCCGCAAGGAAAAGCGGGAGCGCAAGGATTTGTTTACCATGACCCCCGATGTCGACGGGGCCTTGCTCGCCGAGATTGATCGCTTCGAAGCATTCGCCAGAGGCATCGGCTCATGCCGGATTGAGTTCAGCAAGGTCACCTCTATCTTGGCCGAGGAGGCGGAACTATTTTCGATGGTGCTACAGCGCCTTCGTCGGGCCAAGGTTGTACTTTGGTTCAATGCGCTGGATGAATTTGCAGTGTCTCTAAAGGCTAGCATCAACGAGGCTGGTGGCGCGGGCATATCGAGCACCCAAGGTTGGTGGTCGCTGCTGTTTGAGTTGACGATCCTCGACGGCCGCGTGAACGTTTATGAAGAGCTTGGGCTCGAATATGCGATTGCGTTCGAAATTTCACCGCCGCCCTGGGAGGGTGTGTCCCGCCCCACCAGCGCCGAGGCCGCTCTACCAATCGTTGAAGGAGACGCGGGAGCAACCATGCAGGCGGGCTTTCCGTTGAATGGCGTGCTTGGCCAGACGAGCAAAGAAATGTTGCAGCAATTGACGCTGCATGCCGCGTCCAAACAGGAAGTGCTGGTGGATATGAGCGGTCTGTTGCGCATCGACTTTGCCGTCGCAGGGCAATTTTTTGAGTCCATACGCGCGATCCAATTAACGCAGAAGCGCGTTATCCTGTCCAACCTCAATGAGTTGGTGGCAGCGTTGCTAGAAGTGTTCGGCATGCCCAAACATGCCATCCTCATGCGCAAGAAATCCGTATAACCAGTACCCACGCGGCTCACAGGCCATAACAGGCTGAAAAACCGCGTCCTTCCTTGTGTTTAATTATTTGCACTATTCTTACTGCACCCTCGTATGCAAACTGAACAATTTCACGGCACCACCATCCTCTCGGTTCGGCGCGGCGACAAGGTCGCGATGGGCGGCGACGGGCAGGTGACGCTCGGCAATATCGTTGTGAAGGCCACCGCGCGCAAAGTGCGGCGGCTATATAAGGATCAGGTGCTCGCTGGCTTCGCCGGTGCCACCGCTGATGCGTTTACGCTGTTTGAGCGCTTTGAATCGAAGCTCGATAAACATCAGGGCCACCTCATGCGGTCCGCCATTGAGCTGGCCAAAGACTGGCGCACCGACCGCATACTCCGCCGCCTTGAAGCAATGCTCACTGTCGCTGATCGCACAAGCTCACTCGTCATTACCGGGACCGGCGATGTGCTGGAACCCGAGCTGGGTCTGCTCGCGATTGGCTCCGGCGGCCCCTACGCGCAAGCGGCCGCGATCGCACTTTTGCAGCACACCGACATGCCGCCCGCCGAGATCGTCAAAAAATCGCTGACCATTGCGGGCGATCTTTGCATTTACACCAATCAACATCACACGATTGAAACGCTGGACTGATTTGCCATTGCGGCAGACAAGCCCACCAAAAACATGATGACGCCCAAAGAAATTGTTTCCGAGCTCGACAAGCACATCGTCGGTCAATCCGCTGCCAAGCGTGCCGTCGCCATCGCGCTGCGCAACCGCTGGCGACGCATGCAGGTACCCGAACCATTGAGAAACGAAATCACACCAAAAAATATTTTGATGATCGGGCCGACCGGTGTCGGCAAGACTGAGATCGCGCGCCGATTGGCCAGGCTCGCGAACGCGCCGTTCCTGAAAGTCGAAGCCACCAAGTTCACCGAGGTCGGGTATGTCGGTCGCGATGTCGATTCGATCATTCGTGATCTTGCTGAAATTGCCGTCAAGCAGGGCCGCGAACAAGAAGCGCAAAAGGTTCGTCATCTCGCCGGAGAACATGCTGAGGAACGCGTGCTCGATGCCCTGCTGCCAGAAGCGCGCAGTTTTGATTTCTACAGTAACGCCAAAGAAAATGATGTGGCTGCGCTTGGTGCGCGCACTGCCGCAGCCGGTGCTGATGCCACCACGCGCCAGAAATTTCGCAAGATGCTGCGTGAAGGCAAACTCGATGATCGCGAAATTGAAATTGAGGTCGCCGCTGTTGCCGGCAACATGGAAATTTTCGGCCCACCGGGCATGGAAGAGCTGACCCAGCAAATCCAGGGCATGTTCCACAACATGGGTAGTTCGCGCAAGAAAACCCGCAAGGTCGCTGTCAAAGAGGCATTGAAACTTATCACCGACGAGGAAGCGATGAAGCTCGTCAATGATGAGGAAACCAAGATCGCAGCACTAAAGAATATCGAACAAAACGGCATCGTGTTTATCGACGAGATCGACAAAATCGCCAGCCGCACTGAAACACAGGGCGCTGACGTTTCCCGTCAGGGCGTGCAGCGCGATCTGTTGCCACTCATTGAGGGTACCACCATTTCCACCAAGTTCGGCATGGTCAAAACTGATCACATCCTCTTCATCGCGTCCGGCGCTTTTCATCTAGCCAGACCATCGGACCTCATCCCTGAATTGCAGGGCCGCCTGCCGATTCGCGTGGAGTTATCCTCACTGTCGGTGGATGATTTCGAAGCCATCCTCACCAAGACCGATGCCTGCCTCACCAAGCAGTATCAGGCCTTGCTGAAAACCGAAGATGTGACATTAACCTTCCCGCCCGAGACCGTAAAACGCATCGCCGAGATTGCATTTTCAGTCAATGAGAAAACCGAGAACATCGGTGCCAGACGTTTGTACACGGTGATGGAAAAATTACTTGAAGAAGTTTCCTACGATAGCGCGGCGCAGGGCTCGGCGTTTGAAGTCTCTCCCGACTATGTAAACAAAAAACTGGGCGAACTCGCGCAAAGTGAAGATTTGGCGCGCTACGTTTTGTAATTGGCGATCAGGCCTTCACACCTTCATACAGCCTAGTCACCCGCTCCATCACTTCCAGAATATTGTCGCAAGCCTTCGACACATGTTCGAGCTCCGTAATCGATGTCTTGTTCGCATTGAGTCGCTCGATCGCCTGCTTCAAAAATAGCCATTGCGTTTCAGCCAGCGCCAGTTCACTTTTGATTTGATCTGTGTTCTGCGGGGCTTTCAGCAAGCGATCCATATCGGCCCGGTAATCTGCTTCGGCTTTTTTCAGGTCATTGGCAATCACATCCGAGCGAATGCCCCAGCTGCGAAACAAATAGAGTTTGGCGATGCGCTGCGTGAGAGTGCGCATCTCACCGGCCGTGCCGATCAAATCGCTGCGCGCTGATTTGGTGTGTTGCTGAACCAATTGCGCGCCCTTGGTGGCAATCCACACCAGCTCTTCATTTTGCTCGGCGAGCGGCTTGGCGTTCTCCAGATTGGCTGGCTTGGCGGTGAGGCCCTTGAATTCATCGAACAATTGTTCCAGCAATTGATAGTTGTCACGAATCTCTGCTGTGGGCGCGGTGATCTGCAATGTTTTCAAACCGGCTTCGAACTCCTTGATGGAGTCCTCCAGTTGCCGACGCGCACGAAATTCCAGCACCTTCTGACCAATAAGCGAAAACGATTTGGTAATGCGTTCGGCAAGCATCGGCTGGCGCG
Organism: Betaproteobacteria bacterium; assembly: GCA_043756275.1. Lineage (GTDB taxonomy): Bacteria > Pseudomonadota > Gammaproteobacteria > Burkholderiales > Usitatibacteraceae > UKL13-2. Next base: position 19,009 of record JAYURJ010000273.1, read on the forward strand.
CCGCCGTATTCAGCGCGGCGGCAGCCTCAAACTTCGGTGCGGGTTTCGCCTTCTGCTGCGCGGCGGCGTTAGTGGCGTAAGCGGCGAGAGCAAGAACTACTGCTGCGGCGACAATCCAGCGGCTTGGTCTAACCAGCATGGTTAGTGCATTGTTCATTTTTTGCGTACTTTCTGGGGAATCGTTTTACGATATTAGCACTCCAGATATACGCGGCGTTGCTCTCGCCAGATTCAGGCGCTCAGGTTGGCGTTAGACCAAGGCGCGATCCAACGCGCCGATTGGCGCATATATTTTAGCGATGAAATTCACGGTAATTCCTTCTAAAAATCGGTAATGAAACCTGATTGGACGGATTCGAGCAGGAATCCTTGCAAGTCAAACTCGTTATCAACCTTCAGCGCGACGGCAGTCGCCGCTTCTAGCGTCGCGTACTGCGTGATCGCATGCAGGAACGCATACGCAGCGGCGGACAGGCGTTCGATCAGCACACTCACGCCGTCTGTCGTGTCGCGGCGAACCAGCAGTGCATCAGCGGGCGCATCCCAATCCACCTTAACGTCACCGGTAAAAGTCGGCTGATTTACCTCCCAGATTCGCAGAATCGGAAAATCTGATCTGATCAGGCGCGCCGTCGGATGCAGTGAAAAATGCAGCCCGCCGTGTTCCTCAGTTGGTAGCGAGGCGAGGCGAGCAAGATCCAACGGCAGCGCATCGCCCGCATGAAACGCTTCGTGCCAAGCCCATTCCAATCGTGCGACATCAGGCAGATACGGTAGCTCTGCCGCGTGCGGATAGGTGCCCAAAAACGCGGCCCACTCGCCGCCGAATTGATTCAGGTCGCCAGAACGGGAGGCTTGCACGGCGATAAATTGATCAGCCGCATGATGAAAAAATGCATCGCCAACCACCGCAAGAATGACCGGATAAATATCCTTGAGTGTGCCGCGCAGATTTGAATATACGTTGTGCCGATAAATTTCCAACCGACGCTCTGCGGTCAGTTTGCCGGCACGAACGCGCGACGCTGCCTCGGTATGGCACTCCACATTGTCCGTAAGCAACGCTGCGGCGATTGTCGCTTGTGTGTCACGCAGCATGATTGCCCCGGTTCACTTCTTGTTTCAGAATGCGATTGGCTTTGCCGGCCTCGCCAAGCAACACTGCCAGCTCAGGAATATCGGTATCCCATTCAATCAAGGTCGGTACATTACCGAATCGCCCAATGGCACACTCGTACAAACGCCATACGGCATCGCTCACCGCAGCCCCATGGGTGTCGATGAGAATTTCACCGGTGTTCTGGAAACCGGCGAGGTGGATTTCACCAACGCTACCGGGCGCGATGGCATCGAGATAATGCAGTGGATCGAAATCGTGGTTGACGGCGTTCACGTAAATATTGTTTACGTCGAGCAAAACCTGGCAACCAGCACGACTGGCAACCTCGCGGACGAACTCCCATTCGGGAATCGTCGAATCGACAAACTCAAGGTAACTGGAGACATTCTCGATCAGGATTGGTCGCTTGAGAAAGTCCTGCACTTCACCGACACGGCTCACCACATGCGCCAGCGATTCGGGGGTGTACGGAATCGGCAGCAGATCGTTCAGGAATTGCCCGTTGACGCCGACCCAGCACAAATGCTCTGAAACGAGCGCTGGATTGATTGCATCGACAAGGCGTTTCAGTTTTCGCAAATGGTGCGGATCAAGTGGATCGGTCGATCCGAGCGACAAACCAACACCGTGGGTGCTGATCGGATAATGTTCGCGAAATTTTTCAAGATATTTCAACGGCTGCCCGCCGTCGCCAAAGAAATTTTCGCTGTGCACTTCCAGAAATGACACTGAAGGCTCTTCTGCAAGAATTGCCTGATAGTGTGGCGGTCGCAAGCCGATACCGGCATGCGACGAAATTGCAATGCCTGTGGGACACATATTTTTGCTGACCCGCGTTGACTAAAAAAATGCCCCCGCGTTTTACTGCGGGGGCATCATTCTCAAAGGCACTTGCAGGTGATTAACTACTGCAAAACCAACCCCTCAATAAGTCTGTTTCTGTGGCTCTGTCGCGCCGCCCGGCTTTTTGAGCGAACCCTTCATGGTCACACAGGTGCCTTTGGCGACAAATTTCCACTCTTCCGCAACATTGTCCGCAGCAGCCTGACCGGCACACGAATGTTTGGCAGTGCCGCAGTCGTTCGCACCTTTTTTGGCAACGCCGTAGCATTTTTCCTTGGCCGCAGCAGCGGGTTTGTCCTGTGCAACGGCAACACCGGAAGCCGCGAGCGATACCAGCCCGGCAATCGCGCCGGAGACAATCAACTTAGTCGTGTTCATGATGTGCTCCTGAAATTAAAACGTGAACTACTTCTTGGCCGGAGCCGCTTTATCGGCTGCAGGTGCTGCGGCGGCTACTTTCAGGTTGCCGCCCATTTTTTCGCAGCTGCCTTTGGCGACGAATTTCCATTCTTCAGCCACGTTGTCGGCTTTCGCCTGACCTGCGCAGGAGTGCGCGGCAGTACCGCAATCGTTTGCCGCTTTTTTGGCGATGCCGAAACATTTTTCTTTTTCCGCTTTCTTTTCCTGCGCCATGGCGGCACCGCTAACGGTACCGAGCGCGACAAGTCCGGCGATGGCTGAGGAGAGGATCAATTTGCTATTCATTTTGCATTCCTTTTCAAGTGATGTGAGGAGTGATTGAGATTGTGAGGACGGCGTTTTGCGCAGCTCAATCAGGGACCGTCGTGTATTTTTTGCGGCCCATCCTGTCCGCCCGGGTAACCAACTCTAGTGACCTACGTACTGGGAGGAGGATCAGATTCACATATTTTACACAATTTGCCGGACGCTGACGCCTAGGGCGGCGGGTCGTCGTTCCCGTAGCGGCGGGCAAAACGGCTGAGGAAAACCAATCGTTCACTGAAGTTTCTACAGTTCAGGCAGACCAGCAAAGGATCTTTCAAATCCGCTGCCTCGTCTTCCTGCGAACTGCGGACAAATTGCCCACGCTCGCTGATGACGCGTCTTTGCAGATCGATGATTTTGAATTCGAGCATCCACGTTAGCCAAGTCTTTGGTGGCAATTGTGCCGGGAAACTTTCGATAAGGTTGCAATTTTATTGTCGCCCATAGATATCTTCTCTTTTGCTTGCCGCCACTCGACAAGAATCCGAGCGCGCATGTGAAGTTGACTAAAAATGGATGCCTTCGAGGATCCAAGGGACTTGAAAAATCGCCGTGCGACCCGCAATTATTGGTCACTGTCCCACAACACTTTCAGGAGTCACTATGAATACATTGGTACGTTTAAATGGCCGTTTGGATCCAGCTTCTGCGGCTTTCCCACCTCACCTCGACGATTTGCTTGCAGGTTTTTTCAAACCTGCATCCGGCGCGACACGCAGCGCAGTTGCACCGATAAAAATCGAAGTTACTGAAGATCAGTCCGCCTATCGCGTCAGCGCGGTGCTGCCGGGCGTGAAGAAGGAAGACATTCACGTTGAAGTGGATAAAAACGAAGTATCAATTGCAGCCGAAATTAAACGCGAAACTACCGCGCCAGTTGATGCCGCCAAGGATGACGAGCGGCTTCTGCACTCCGAGCGTTTCTACGGTAAGGCCTCACGCGTATTTAGCGTAGCCCAGGACATCGATGAAGCTGCGATAGAAGCAAAATATGCCGACGGCGTGTTGTCCCTTGTGCTGCCTAAAAAAGTACCCGTCAGCGCCAAACGCGTTGTGGTGCAATAAGTCTGGCGTTGTTATTTCTGTAGTCACCCAGCCCCGGGCGCAAAGTCCGGGGACGGGGAAGACGAATCATGACTTCCTGTGAAGTCGTGCTGCCGCCACGCTTCAAACACCATCACGGCAACCGAATTGGATAAATTCAGGCTGCGGTTATCAGGCTGCATTGGCAGCCATATCCGCCGCTCTGCGGAGAACTCATTCATGATGTCGGCAGGCAGTCCTGCCGTCTCCTGCCCGAACACAAAGCTGTCGCCGGCCTGAAACGACACCTGATCGTAACGTGTGCCGTGGCGTGTTTCCACTGCAAACAGCCGTGACCCGCGCAGCGCCTCGCGGCATGCCGCCCAGCTTTTGTGATGCTGCACATCTGCGAACTCGTGGTAATCGAGACCGGCACGTTTGACGCGTGCGTCGTCCCATTCAAAACCCAGCGGATGTACCAGATGCAAACGCGCGCCGGTGTTTGCGCACAGGCGAATGACATTACCTGTATTCGGCGGAATTTCGGGGCGATAGAGAACAACGTTGAACATTTTTAGTCGATGTGTTTCAACTGTCGTCGAACGGCATCGTGGCCAAGCCCGCATGGGTCATTGGCTGATCTTTGAGGGCGCGCGCAATCACCCATGCGCTCACATGCGCGGCCCCGGCTTTTTTGAGCGCTTTAGCCGCTTCCGATAGCGTTGCACCGGTCGTCATCACGTCATCAACAACGGCAACATGTTTGCCATCAAGACGATGTACGCAATCAAATGCGCCGCGCACGTTTTTCAAACGCGCTTCGCGATTCAAACCCGTCTGCGGCGGCGTTTCGCGAACACGCAGCATGCCGCGCGCTTCAAATCTGATGTTCAATGCTGTTGATACTTGTGCCCCCAGCAATGAGGATTGGTTGAAGCCACGTTCGGCCAAACGCTTGGGCGCGAGCGGAAGCGGGATGACGAGATCAGGTGTCGTTGCCGCAGCATTGGTGCGTTTGGCACGAATGGCACGGCTAAGCGCATCAGCGAACAACGGCAGCAAGCCGAGCCTTGCGTTGAATTTGTACGCTTGCACGAGACGGTCAAGCGGATATGAATAATGAAACGCGCTGGTGGTGTCGTCAAAATGAGGCGGGTCGGACAGGCATGCGCCACAAATTTGATTGTCGGCGCTGTGGGCATTGCAATGCGGACAGCCCGTTGCGCCACGGAAAGGTAAATCGCGATGGCAATCCCCGCAAAGACTTTCTTGCGAACGCACACCACACAACGTGCAATCCTGCGACAGTACGCTCTTGAGGGCGGATGAAAAGGAAACTGAACGGAACATCAATATGCCCAATAATTTTACGATTGTCGTTTGCTGATGCGTCTAAAATTGACATATCAGGTAGTTTTGGCAATCATGCCATGTTTATTTCACCGCCAGCTTTTCGACAGGCCAATCAATGCCACATTCTGTTGCCGACTCCGTTCCAATCGCTGTGCCCACCTCGTGGCAAAAAACGGCCAAGCCATCAACGTGGTCGCTGGACGCAGTCGAAGCGTTATTCGATTTGCCATTTGCCGACTTGATGCATCGCGCGCAGACGTTGCACCGTGAATACCACGACCCAAACAAAGTTCAGCTATCGACATTGCTGTCGATCAAAACCGGCGGCTGCCCTGAAGATTGTGGCTATTGTCCGCAGGCAGCGCGCTATCACACCGGGGTGGAAAACGAGGCGATGATGGATGTCGCCG
>JAYURJ010000274.1:0-7639 GCA_043756275.1 Betaproteobacteria bacterium
TTTGCCGAGGCGATATTTGCGTCAATTGCCGATCCGCTGCGGGTCTTGAAAACGGTCGCGCCGATCCTGACGAAGGACTACCCCACACCGGCAGAAAGGCCCGCATTTTCGGTGCTTTCGAACCAGAAAATTGAATTTGCGACCAACCTGCGTGTCCCAGCTTGGCAGGATCAATTGGCGGGGTGTGCGAAATGCTATGCCTCGGCCGACCTAAAAGACCAATAATCGCCTGTTACAGCTTGACACAGCATTATCGTCGTCAGCGCCGCCGATAGAGGGTTGCAGGCGGCCCGGCTGATATACTCCGTGGCTTACATTTTGTTTACAAATCAAGGGCATCGTTTTGCTTAACCCCATCGAACCCGACGACCAATCAGCCGATTCAACGAACCCGCCGCACGCGGAACCCGTGTTCCAGCGCCTGGGCGAAATTCTTATTTCGCGCGGAAAACTGGATGCCGCCAATCTTGACCGCGCGCTGAAAGTGCAGGAAACGGCGCGCCTGTCGGGGGCAACTGCGGAAAAATTGGGGTCCATCCTGTCGCGTTTGGGCATGTTGTCCAGTCGGGAACTGGCCGAGGCCTTGGCGCAGCAGCGTGGCTGGACGATTGTTGAAGCGGCTGAATTCCCGGAATTGCCGATTCTCGAGGAGACGGTTTCGCCACGTTTTTTAAATGAAGTACGTGCGATCCCGGTAACGGAAACCGAATCAGAAGTCGTGCTCGCCATGACCGATCCAGCGGACACATTTGCGCTTAGGGCGATTGCAGCGGCCACCAAGAAACGCGTCATCCCAAAATTATTGGCTGGCAGCGATTTTGACGCCGTCTATGAACGGTTTTACGGCAGCGGAAAATCCTCGATGGGACAAATCGTCGACAACATTTCGACGCGCGATGAAGAGCAGGATTTTGGCGACATTGAGCAATTAAAGGACCTCGCGTCCGAGGCCCCGGTGATCAGGCTGGTGAACCTGATCATCAATCACGCGCTGGAGCGCAGAGCTTCCGATATTCACGTCGAGCCATTTGAAAATCGGCTCATCGTTCGTTACCGCATCGACGGCGTTTTGCATGAAACCGAATCGCCGCCGCGTCGGCTGTCAGCCGCTGTGATATCCCGCATCAAGATCATGGCAAATCTGGATATCGCAGAGCGCCGATTGCCGCAGGATGGCCGCATCAAGCTGCGTGTACAGGGCAAGGAAATCGATCTGCGCGTGTCCACCGTGCCGACCATGCACGGCGAAAGCGTGGTCATGCGTATCCTCGACAAGGGTGGCGTGGCGCTGGATTTTCATGCGCTCGGTTTTGATGATGCCAACCTGAAAATCTTCACCGCCATCCTTGACCAGCCACACGGTATTTTGTTGGTCACCGGCCCTACCGGTAGCGGCAAAACCACTACGCTTTACACGGCGCTGGATCGTTTGAACAAGCCGGACGTAAAAATTCTTACCGTCGAAGACCCGGTCGAATACCAGATGCCGGGCATCAACCAGATTCAGGTGAAGCCGCAGATTGACCTCACGTTTTCCAACGCACTGCGGTCGATTGTGCGGCAGGATCCTGACGTGATCATGATCGGTGAAATCCGTGATCTTGAAACCGCACAGATCGCCATGCAATCGGCACTCACCGGCCACATGGTGCTCAGCACGATACACACCAATGACGCCGCAGCAACGATCAATCGTTTGCTGGATATGGGCGTTGAAGATTACCTGCTTACCTCCACCGTCGTCGGCATCGAAGCACAGCGGTTGGTGCGGGTGCTTTGCTCGCATTGCAAGGAGCCCTACCACCCGGTTGAAGAAGTGGTCGAGCAGATGACCCTGCGGCGCTTCACAGCGACCGGATCGGCAAATAAAGCGCTGACGCTTTATCACGCCAAGGGCTGCGAGCATTGCGGACACACCGGCTACTTTGGGCGGCTGTCGATCATCGAAGTATTGCCGATGACCGACACCTTGCGCAGCCTCATCATGCGCCATGCTACCGCCTCGGAACTGCGCGCAGGTGCGATCAGCGAGGGCATGGAAACGATGTACGAAAACGGCCTCAAGAAAGCCGTCGAAGGGGTGACGACGCTTGAGGAAGTGTTGCGCGTTACGCGTGAAGACTGAGCGCTGAACGCGATGCCGATGTTCCAATACAAGGCGGTCTCCTCTGCCGGTGAAATGCAGGAAGGTGTCATGGAGGGAGCCACCCACGCTGGCGTGATTGCGCATTTGCAATCGACCGGGCTGATCCCAATCCGTGCGACCGAGGTGAGTCTGGCAGGTGCGGGCACAGGTAGCGTCGTCACGACAGCCGCGCGCCAGACGGGTGCGAAATCGTCCGGGTTATTTTCAAAAGCGCGTGTGAGTCAGGACGATCTTGCAATCCTCACCCGTGAACTCGCCACCTTGTTGAAAGCGGGATTGCCGCTGGACCGCAGCATGGAAATCCTCATCGGGCTGGCCGAAAAACCTGCCGTCGGCGAACTACTCGTTGCGATTCGCAACGATGTGCGCGGCGGCGCGTCATTGTCAAAAGCACTCGATCCGCACCGCGCCATCTTCACGCGTTTTTACGTGAATATGGTGAAGGCGGGCGAAGTGGGCGGGGCGCTCGGCAGCGTACTCATGCGGCTCGCTGATCACATGGAACGCAGCAAGGAATTGCGCGACAACGTGGTCTCGGCGTTGATTTATCCGATGATTCTTTTCACCGTGGCGGTGGCGTCGGTGTTGATTCTGGTGATCTTTGTGGTGCCGCAATTCAAACAAATTTTCGATCAGTCGGGCAAGGCGTTACCGCTTTCCACGGAGCTCGTGCTGGCGATAGGTATTTTTATGCGCGGCTATTGGCCGATCCTGTTTGCCGGTGTGGCGCTGGTGATTTGGTTGCTGCTGCGCTCGTTATCAAATCCGGTGTCACGCGCCAAATGGGACGTGAAATTTTTGCGGTGGCCGATCATGGGTAAGCTTGTCACCAAGGTGGAAATGGCGCGATTTGCGCGTTCGCTAGCTACTTTGCTGCAAAACGGTGTCCCGCTATTGGCTGGCCTCTCCATTTTGAAGGACACGATGGGAAATGTGGTGTTTCGCGATGCCGTCGAGGTGGTTGCACGTGACTTGAAAGAAGGTCGTGGGATGGCAAAACCGATGAATGAGGCGAACGTCTTCCCCAAACTCGCTGTCCAAATGATAGCTGTCGGCGAGGAGACCGGAAAACTTGATGAAATGCTTTTTCAGGTCGCCGATGTGTATGACCGCGAAGTAGCGGCCGCCGTGAAACGCGCACTGGCGCTGATCGAGCCAGTCATGATTATCGGGCTCGCCCTCCTGATCGGCGGCATCATCATGTCGCTGCTGGTGGCCATGTTCGATTTAATGGATTTACCGCTGTAACAATTTAATTTCCCGCCTCTTTTTTTCGTTGGAGTCGCTATGACGCAAATGAAATTCGCCGGTCAACACAACCGATCACAGGGTTTTTCGCTGATCGAAATCATCGTCGTCATCACCATCATCGGTGTGATTGTCGGCTGGGCTGCGACCAATATTTTTGGCAAGCAGGATCAGGCACAGGCGCGGATCGGCAAGAGCAAAATTGTGGCGCTCTCGGGGCCGCTTGATATCTACAAACTCGATACCGGCAAATACCCGACCACGCAGGAAGGTTTGAAAGCGTTGCTTCAGGCGCCATCGGGCGTGCCGAACTGGAACGGGCCTTACGTCAAGAATGAGGCTGATTTGAAGGATCCCTGGCGCAATGATTTGATTTACCGCTCGCCCGGCAGCGAAAACCGGCCCTATGAAATTGTTTCGCTCGGCAGCGATGGCCAAGAGGGCGGCGACGGCGCGAACAAGGATCTCAAGTCCTGGGAGTAATCCCGGTTAACTTGCCAGAGTCACTCATGCGGCAACGCGGTTTTTCCCTGCTGGAAGTCATCGTCGTGATCACCATCATTGCGCTGTCTTACACGTTGCTGCCGAAGATGGTGTTCTCGGGCGTATCCGGTGCGGAATTGCGCTCGAACGCCCGCGCGGTTGCCACCGGTCTCAGGCGCGCGCGTGACGCCGCGATCAACACCAAACGCGAAGCGGTGATGTCGATCAATCTGGAGAACCGTGAATTCACGCTGCCAAATGACGCCAGGCTGCATAAGCTGAACGAGAAACTCGACGTGAAGCTTTTTACGTCGGAGGCCGATCAGATCTCCGACAAAGTAGGCATGATTCGTTTTTATCCGGATGGCTCGTCCAACGGTGGACGCGTGACCGTGGCGGCGGGTGAGCGCGGCTTTGAGATTGACGTTGATTGGTTGACAGGTCACGTTACGATCAAGGACAAGCCTGCGGGAGATAGTCGTGGATAAAAGCGTAGATCGCCTATCGGCGGGCCTTCCGGGACCAAATGCCTTGAAAGCCCGCGCCAATAGGCGATCTGCGCTTAATCGTGCACATAAGCACGCACAGGGCTTTTCCCTGCTGGAAATACTGGTCGCATTCACGCTGCTCGCGGTTGCGATGGGCGTGCTGATGCAAATTTTTTCGAGCGGCGTGAACGGTGCATCACTGGCAGACCGCTATGCGAAGGCGACCATGTACGCTGAATCAAAACTTGCCTCCGTCGGTGTCGAAGGTGAATTGAAGGAAAGCGGCACGGCTGGAAATTTCGACGACGATTTCTCCTGGACGATGGCGGTGCGTCCTTATCAGGATCCGTTTCTAAAAGAAGCATCGGTGGTCGATTTCGAAAAACTGATGCCGACGCAGCTTTATGAAATCGAACTCAATGTGGTTTTCACCGCAGACGATCGTCGCGAAAGAGTAGTCAAACTTTCGACCTTGCGGCTTGGGCCGAAAGTATGAACACTCATATGAACGTCAACACGCGACAAAATGGCTTCACGCTGCTGGAGACCCTGGTCGGGTTAACGCTTTTAGGCGTGATGCTCATTCTTATTTATTCAGCGCTCAACGTCGGTCTGCGCGCATGGGACAGCGGTGAAAAGCGGGTGTCGGAAGCGTCACGCCAGCGGGTCGTGCAGAGTTTCCTGCGGCGTGATCTTGGGCAGATATTTCCGGTCCGCTGGCGCGGCATTCCAGAATCCAGAATTGCCTTCGAGGGCGCCAAGGACAACCTTAAATTTGTCACCATGCTGACGCTCGGCGCGGCCGCGCGCGAGGGCGGATTGCAGTGGGGGCATCTTTATGTTGCTGACGACGAAACACCAACCGGTGAGCGCCGCCGCACCTTGTTTATCAAGCGTTCCGGCTTTCATTTGCAGGCCAAGGACTGGGATGGTCTGGATGCAGCCAAGCCAATTGCGCTCATTGAGGGCGTGAAATCGTTCGAGATCGGTTATTACGGCGCGGAGAATGAGAACGCCGATTCGCAGTGGACCAGCGAATGGACAAACCCGTTGCGCATGCCGCAATTGATCAAGCTCACGGTGCAGGCGGACAACGGTCGCGATGTCCCGCCAATGGTCGTCAGCCTTCGCCTTGGTGAGGAAGCGGGCTGCTACGACAACGCGTTTCAACGACAATGCGGACCGCGTCGCACATGATGCCAACGACTGCGCAAGGTGCGCAATGTGCAATTGGCCCGGCCCGCCGGGGTCAGGAGGGCATCGCGCTTATTATCGTGTTGTGGATTACGACGTTGCTGATGCTGATCGCGTCCTCTTTCATTTATGCGATGCGCACCGACATCAATATCGTCACCAATTCGTTGGCGCGCGCGCGCCTTGAAGCCGCGACTGATGCTGCCGTACAACGCGGTATTTTTGAAATGCTGAAGCCGCCACAATTGCCGAACCGCTGGACGACCGATGGCGTGGCCACGCCTTGGAACTACCAGGGCATTGCCGTGGAAGTCACGATGACAGATGAGTCTGGTAAAATTGATCTCAATACGGCTTCCGATGCATTGATGCGCGGTTTATTCGCCTCGCAGGGCATGAAAGATGAAGAAGCCGCTGCAATAACAGATGCAATACTCGATTGGCGCGATCCGGATTCGTTGAAGCGCCTGCGCGGAGCAGAAGAAGCCGAATATCTCGCGGCCGGGTATACGTACAAACCAGCCAATGCGGCCTTCCAATCAAACGAGGAATTGCGCCTCGTGATAGGCATGACGCCAGAATTATTCGATAAGGTTGCGCCATTGATCACCATTTTTTCCCGCCAGCCCGGAATTAACGCGAGCATCGCTCCGCGCGGCGTGCTGCGCGCGCTTCCCGGCGCGACCGATGTGCTGGTGGACCAATACATCGCGCAGCGCGAGCAGGCCCGTGCCGCGAAACTGCCGGTGCCCCAGTTTGCGCCCGCTGCGCCGTACTCAAGTTTCGCCAATGGCATTGTGATCGTGCGCGCAGCCGCAAGCGGTGGTGCCGGTAACGAGGGGTCAAGCTTTGTGCGCGAGGCGGTGGTAATGCGCCTGGCGACACCGAAGCGGCCGTATACTTTTTTGCGTTGGAAAGAAGGCTCACCAGCGCCTGCCGTAGATGTTTTGGCTGCACCGTCTTCGGTGTCGCTGGCAACACAGCAATGACCACGCCATGATGCAGACACAATCTCCTCAACCCGCAGCAACCCCAGCCGCCAGCTCAGGCCTGTTGCCGCTATGGCGCTGGTGGTCGGGCGAGTTGACGGCCATGCTGCCGACATCAATGGCGAGATGGCTCGATGGTGACGCCATCGCGACCAACGTCGCGCTGGATGAACAAGGCTTGACCATCATTTCCGCTGCAGGCAGCGCGGCGAGGTCTGCGCCGCCGCAACAGGTGCCCATCGATGCGCTTACGAACAGCCCGGTGCTGCGCGCGCTGATTGCGGCAGGGCGCGATCAAGTCCGCTTGGTGTTAACGCCTGAACAAGCGCTCCTGAAGACCATTACGCTACCGCTGGCTACTGAGGAAAATCTGCGGGAAGTGGTGGGATTCGAACTTGACCGCCACACACCATTTACGCCCGATCAAGCCTACTACGATGTTCAAATTGTGAGGCGTGATCCACAAAACGAAAAAATCGTCGTATCGCTCGCGGTGGCCGCGAAATCAGAAATGACGGCGTCGATCGACACCCTGCGTCGTGCTGGCCTCACTTGCACGGCGGTAGGCATCAATGAGGGTGCCATCAGCAACGCAGCCGCCTTTGACCTGCAGCCGCTCACTGACAAACCGCCGCGTAGACTGAGCCGCTCGCATCAGATCAATCTCGCTTTGCTTGGATTGGTGGCGGTGCTTCTTTTTGCCGCAGTCATCTTGCCGATCTGGCAAAAACGCGAAGTCGTGAAGGCGCTGAATCCGCTGGCGCAGAAGTCCGGCGCGGAATTTCAGATCAGTGAACGCGTTTATTCGGAGTATACAAAGCTTGTCGCTGAACACAATTTTCTGGCGACCCGAAAGCACGTCGTCCATCCGGTGTTAGCGGTGCTGGAAGAGTTGGCACGAACGTTTCCCGATACGACCTGGGTGCAAAGACTCGAAATTAAACTGAGCGGCAAAGTGCGCGAAGTGATCATGATTGGCGAGGCGCAATCGGCATCAAAGGTCATTGAGAATCTGGAACAATCGCCCCTGTCCTTGTTTCAGAACACCAAACAGTTGACGCCTACATCGCGCATGCAGCTCAATACCGAAC
>JAYURJ010000275.1:0-2741 GCA_043756275.1 Betaproteobacteria bacterium
CCCTTGATTACCGCCATCATCATTGCCGGGCGCTCGGGTTCGGCGTATGCCGCCCAAATCGGCACGATGACTGTGACCGAGGAAATCGATGCCATGCGCACCATCGGCATCGCGCCGCTGGATCTGCTGGTGTTGCCAAAGATCATCGCGTTGCTGATCGCAATGCCGCTGCTGACACTGTTTGCAGATGTGCTCGGCGTGTTGGGAGGCATGCTGATGGCACAGGCGCAGCTGGCGGTCACTTACGCCGATTTTATTGATCGGTTCGTCAAAGCTGTCAGTGTGACGGCATTTCTGGTCGGCATCGGCAAAGCGCCGGTATTCGGTTTTATCATCGCCATCGTCGGCTGCTTTCAGGGCTTTCGCACCAAGGGCGGTGCTGATAGTGTTGGCCGCCAGACCACGCGCGCGGTGGTGCAGTCGATTTTTCTGGTGATCGTGGCCGATGCCTTGTTTTCGGTTGCGTTCAGCGCGCTGGATCTCTGATATGCAAAGCGTCCTGGAGAAAAACCCCGAACAAAAAATCGAGGCCGTCATCGAAATGCGCAAGGTTTCAACGCGCTTCGGTAGCCACGTCGTTCACACCGAAATTGATCTCGAGGTTCGCCGCGCGGAAATATTCGCATTGATTGGCGGCAGCGGATCGGGAAAATCAACCTTGCTGCGCGAAATGATCCTGTTGCATCGACCTAATGGAGGCTCCATAAAGGTGTTGGGCAATGATCTCGACAACATCGGCGACGATGAAGCATTGGCGCTGCGCCAACGCTGGGGCGTGATGTTCCAGCATGGTGGCTTGTTCGGCTCGCTGACGGTGAAAGAAAACATCGGCTTGCCGCTGCGCGAGCACACCGATCTTTCAGACGCATTGATCGACGAGATCGCGGCCTGGAAGCTCGATATGGCGGGCCTGCCGCCGGAGGTCGGTGCGCAATACCCGGCCGAATTGAGTGGCGGCATGATGAAGCGCGCATCGCTCGCCCGCGCACTGGCGCTCGACCCTGAGCTACTGTTTCTGGATGAACCGACTGCCGGACTGGATCCAGTCAGCGCGAGCGGGGTCGACGCGCTGGTCTTGAAGCTGCGCGAGCTGTTCGGCCTGACCATCGTCATGATCACGCACGATCTTGATCTACTGTGGCAGGTCGCGGATCGCGTCGCAGTTTTGGCCAAAGGCAAAGTGCAGGGTGTCGGTTCGATGGCGGAACTGTCAAAAATGGATAACCCCGATGTCCGCCAATTCTTTGACGGCCCGCGCGGGCGAACCGCAGCGGAGCAGGCGACAGAACAAGCACTGGCGCCAACGGAACGGCGCGCCATGCCGCAAACCACCAAAACCAACGCAAGCATCGCGAGGCTATCATCGAAACCAAAGTGAATTTCGCCATCGTCGGTGGTTTCGTGCTGGTACTTGGCGCGGCGCTGATCGCGGGCGTGCTCTGGCTCGCCTCCGGCGGCGCGTTCCAAACGAAATACGACCCCTATCTGGCCATCATGGATGAATCGGTGTCGGGCCTGAATATAAACGCACCGGTGAAATACAACGGGGTTGAAGTGGGAAAGGTGCGAACCATTCATCTCGACACCGCGAATCCGGAAAGGGTGTTGCTGGTATTCGCGATCGCCCGGGGCACGCCCATCAAGGAAGACACCGTGGCAGTGTTGAAAACGCAGGGCCTCACGGGTATTGCTTATGTCGAGCTCGGTGGTGGCAAGCCCGATTCACCACCGCTACTCGCCAAGGCGGGCGAACAGTATCCGGTGATCCGCACCAAGCCTTCGCTCAGCGCACGACTGGAGAATGTATTGACGAGCGTGCTGGCGAAGCTGGATCGTACATCGAGCAATATCGACGCGATCCTGAGTGACGAAAATCGCATCGCATTCAAGAACGCGCTGGCCGACATTGCCGTGTTGACGCGCACCTTTGCCGCACGCAAAGACGCAATCGACGCCGGAATCACCAGCGCGGCGCGCACTTTTGATAACAGCGCCCGCGTGAGCGCGCAACTCGGGCCTGTGATTGATCGTATTGGTCGAAGTGCGGACGCGGTCGAGAAGATGGGCGTTGAGACAGCAGCAGCCAGCCGCAGTGCGGGTAAGACCATCACTGCGGTGGGTGTGGATGTGCAGCGGCTTACCGCCGACACCCTGCCCGAGCTTGACCGTTTGCTCGGTGAGCTCAATGTACTTTCGGCCTCGCTCAGGCGTCTTAGTGCGCAAACCGAGCGTAGCCCCAATAGCCTTGTATTTGGCCGTAGCCCGGTACCGGATGGACCTGGAGAATCATCAATGACGACACGACAACCATGAAAAACATACTCTTCGTCCGCACCCGCTGCATCGGTTTGGCCGGACTGGTTTTGACGTTGGCCGCAGGCTGTGCCGGGCTGCTGCCCAAGCCCGCCGCGCAACCGTCGTTCTATTCACTGGACGGCGCGCGCGCGGGTCAGGCAACATCAATGCGAACGCAAACGCTATCAGCTACAGCGCCTACGTTGATCGTCAATCCACCACACGCCGCCGCTGGTTTTGACAGCCAGCGCATCATCTATGTGCGGGATGCGCACAAACTCGATTATTTCGCGCGCAGCGAATGGATCGACACGCCTGCACGCATGTTGTCGCCGCTCATCGTCGCTGCCCTCGAAAATAGCGGCGCGTTTCGTGCAGTCGTGCAGACACCGAGCCCCGCTGCCGGTGACATCAGGCTCGATACAGGGATATTGCGGTTGCAACAC
>JAYURJ010000276.1:0-2740 GCA_043756275.1 Betaproteobacteria bacterium
CACAACGATGTCACCTCCGCTGCGCGCGCTACGTGCAGCGGATCGGTAGCATCGAACACACGCGGATGTACGGGCCGCGCGTCGAGTCTGTCAATCACCGCCAACCCTGCGTCTTCAACATACGCCAGCAATTGCGCGCGTGATCGCAGGCCCAGATGCTCGGCAATATCGGAAAGAATCAACCAGCCTTCGCCGCCCGGTGCCAGATGTGCCGCCAAACCTGTGATGAATCCGCGCAGCATGCGGCTGTCTGGGTCGTAAATCGCACCTTCGATGGGCGAGCTCGGTCGCGCTGGAATCCACGGCGGATTGCACACGATAAGTGATGCAAGTCCTTCTGATGCGTCGGGAAAAAGATCTGCCTGCACCAATATTATTTTTGCGGACAGTCCGAGCCGTTCGATGTTCTCGTGTGCGCAGGCAAGCACACGAGGGTCCATGTCGGTAGCCACAATTTTCGCCACGCCACGTTGCGCCAGCACAGCGGCGAGTACGCCCGTGCCGGTGCCAATATCAAAGGCCAGCGAATCTGCGTCTGATGCAGCGCGCGGCAGGGATTCGGCAGCCTTGGCCACCAAGCCGACATATTCGCCACGCACTGGCGCGAACACGCCGTAATGCGGATGGACGCGATCATTGAGTGCAGGAACATCAACGCCTTTTTTGCGCCATTCGTGCGCGCCGATGATACCGAGCAATTCGCGCATCGACACCAGAGAATCGGTGTGCTGCGCATCCTCAATGGGCGGATCGTAAGCGCCGTATGCTTCAATGAAGGCGCGTTGCAAATCCGGTGCTCGTCGCAGCGGGATGGTGTAGTCAATTGTCATTGGCAGCAGCAACATGCCGAGCGTGCGTGCACGCTGGGACCGTGCCAGCCGATGCATATGAAAGGCGGCAGGGAAACCCTCGGCGGTTGACGCGTTAGACGCGGCAGGTGTTTTGCGCGCCTTGCGCGCCTTCTGATCGGCGCGCCGCGCCATGGCCAACAACATCTGGCGCGCATTCTGAAAATCGCCGCGCCATAGCAACGCCGTGCCTTCGCACGCGAGACGATAGGCCACATCCGCTGTCATCGTTTCATCGACGACCACCACCCGTTTATGCGGCGCAACACCACTCTCGGCGCGCCAGCGGGCTGAGCGCGACTGACCATCTTCGGTCCAGTGAATCATCGGCTGCTCGCTCACAGGCGTTATCGGCTGCCCGCTTGTGGGCTCTATCGGCGCTTTTTGCATGGCCGTATTGTCGCATTGTCACTGATACAGACGAACGCAGTTGATGCGGGAGCAAAGTGTTCCCTTCTCCCGTCGGGAGAAGGGCTAGGGATGAGGGCGGACGGGCCTACCCGGCCTGTTTATGCCTGGAAGCCGCACCAGTGCTAGTGTTAGATTAATTTTCACTAGGGCAGCACCAACCCGGAACGCGCCTTCACCGCAGATATATCGGAAGAATTGATGCCGCCCGATGCGTTGATATCGAACTTGAAATTGCCTGCGTCAACGGTTTGCCCAGCGCGCGCTTTCACGCCGCTGATGTCGCTGGCGTTGACGGTGCGTGAATTATTTACGTCGCCGACGAGGAAGCCGATTGAAACCGGCGCAGGGTTTAACCCTCCATTGACGTTGGACAGTGACAGCGTGACACGTTGGCTGTCGGCCATGTTGGCAAGCGTCACCAAAACTTCGTGTCGCGAAAATGCGACTGACGCCGACCCTGTTGGCGTGACACTGACTGTTCCCGGTTCGCTTATGGCAGAGCTGAACTGAAACACGATCAGGTGACCATTGCCGGCGGTGCGCGGCTCGACGGTGACGTTGGGTGCTGCGAGGGCGGTGTCTATACCTAAGTCAAATGTGCCTGCGCTGCCGTGGGTTTTGCGCGACTGCACCGCGATCAGTGTTAAGGGTATTGTCGCCGACGGCGTCACGCTCACACTCGCCGATGCCGGACCCGCACCAACCGCATTGTTGGCCGTCACGGCACACGTATAGCGCACGTCGTTGGTGAGGCCGGTGACCGTAATCGGCGAGGCAAAGCCCGACGCACTGATCGCGCCGGGCAGGCAAGTTGCGGTGTACGAGGCGACAGGCGCGCTACCGTTGGCAAGCGGCGTTACGAAATTAATCGTTGCCTGCGCGTTGCCCGCTGTCGCGCTGCCGATGGTGGGTGCTCCGGCGAGTGTTGCGCTGACGGTCATGGCTGCGACCGGCAAAAATATCAGGCCGCTGTAGGCATCGGCCAGTTGCCCGAATTCATTTTTGCCCCAACAAACGACACCGCCGTTCACCACCGCGCAGCTATGCGCAAAGCCTGCTGTGATCGAAGTGACGTTGCTGTTTGGCGCGATGATCTGTACTGGAACGAGACTTGGCGTCGTGCTGTTGTTACCGAGCTGACCGAAATCATTTCGGCCCCAACACATCACGCCGCCGCTGGCCAATGCGCAGGTGTGACTGCCGCCCGCCGCCACCGCCGTCACGCCGCTGCCCGTTGCGATGACTTGACCCGGTAACAGCGCATTGGCGGTGCTGTTGTTGCCGAGCTGGCCGTCGGCGTTGGCCCCCCAGCACTGCACGCCGCCATTGGCCACCACGCAGCTATGCGCGCCGCCCGCCGACACCGATGCGACGTTGCTTCCCGCACCAATCGTTTGCGTTGGAATTAAGCTAATCGTGGTGCTGCCGTTGCCAAGCTGGCCTGAATTGTTAGTGCCCCAACACTGCACGCCGCCACTAAT
>JAYURJ010000277.1:0-7614 GCA_043756275.1 Betaproteobacteria bacterium
GCCGCCATCCCTGGCAACCTGGAAGCTTCACCCCGCAACGCCGCAGCAACCGCTTCCCACACCGTGTCCACGCTGATATCAGACATCGGAATATCGCTCGTCGCACTCAGTCCGGCCTGCGGATGATCAATCACATAAAGTGCTGGTGCCGCCAACGGTTTGTAGAGCGCACTCGGCAGCGACGGGTGATACAACACCACCATCGGCTTCTTCAATGCGCCGAACAAATGGGTGGGCCCCGTATCGATGCCGATGTAGAGATCGGTGCATGACATCATCGCCACCGTTTCACGCAGGCTGAATTTACCCGCGTAGCTTCTCGCTCTGCCGGGTAGTGCGGCAGTCAGTTTGACGATGCGCTCCTG
Source organism: Betaproteobacteria bacterium (assembly GCA_043756275.1). GTDB lineage: Bacteria > Pseudomonadota > Gammaproteobacteria > Burkholderiales > Usitatibacteraceae > UKL13-2. The sequence continues at coordinate 366 of JAYURJ010000277.1, forward strand.
ATCACTCGCAGCGCCATACAGAACGAAGCGCGCATCGGGTTTTTCAGTCGCGATGCGTTTGGCTAACGCGATGAAATTGTCTATCGGCCAATCGCGATAACTTTTGGTGGCAAAGCTCGCCACTTGCATGCCGATGAACGGCCCTGCCTTGATTGGAAAATCCACATGCAGCCGCTGCCGAGCAGCTGCGGCCTCAGTGTCGGTCACGCAGTAATCCAATTGATAGCCATCCGTCGGAATGCCAACGGCTTGCGGCAACGACAGCGCCCATGCGACCGCATGAATTTTGTTGTCGGCAATGCGTTCAACGGCGGCAAAAAGCTTTGCGTTGATTCGAGCATCGTGTTGACGATGCGCCACCACATTCCTCGATTTGCGCAGCGCATATCGCACCAGCGCCTCATCGTTGCGCCACACAAACGCCCAATCGTATTCGGCACCGAGCAAAACATCGCGCCAGCCGCGCAGCAACGCCGTGCGTTTGTCGATGCCACCCGTTCGTTGAATGATCGGGATATTTTCCAACACTTGAACCCGTTTTGGATGACCCAGTACCGTCAGTGTCGCGTTCGGGAAAAATTTAGCAATGGCGCGAATCGCGGGCGTGGCGAGCACGGTATCGCCGATGCGGGTGACATTGATGATCAATACGCGCTTGGCATCGGCGGCCTGTTCGGCAGTAATCGTCCGGGTCGGCAGCGCACTCATGAGCGCGCATGCTGACGAAATACAGCTTCCATTTTGTCGAGCATCACATCAACGCCAAAATGTTCGCGCGCAAATGCGTGGCCTTCACGCCCCATTTGCCCCCGTCTGGCTTCGTTACCCATCAACAGCGCCAGCGCATCGGCAAGCGATTGCGGATTCCGCGTGGCGACCATGATCCCGGTGCGGCCATCCTGCACCGCTTCACTGATCGCACCGACCGAGGTACACACAACAGGCAACCCGCAAGCCATCGCCTGCATGATGCCTTGCGGTACGCCCTCATTGCCGTAGGAAGGCAGCGTAAAAATATCGAACGCCGATAACCATTCGGGCACATTGTCCTGATTGCCAACAAGCTTCACCACATCATCGAGTTGCCTCGCCGTCGTCTTTTGCACCAGCCGCGCGTGTTCCGGCCCACCGCCAACAATGACCAGCCGCCAATCAGAAAACGTGGGAAATTGCGCGCGCAGCAGCACCATCGCATCGAGCAAATCCTCATGGCCCTTCCAATCGCGCAGCGTGGCAACGATGCCGATGGTTGGCCGATTGTCGAGGCCCAGCTTGGCGCGCATCGACAGTTTGTCCAGCGGCCGAAAAGTATCGAGCGCAATGCCGGTGCGTACCGACGTCATGCGATCAAGCGCGAAGCTATTGTTACGATGCAACTGTTGCCGCAACGCTTCACCCGTCGTCACGATATGCGCTGTCGCATTTTCGTAGAGCCAGCGCGTGGAAAAATGATTATTGATCGGCGTCGAAACGTGACGCGTGCGTACCAGTGCGGGCATGCCGTGCAGCGTCGCGCAGGCCACTGCCGAGAGCCAGCTATCGGTCGAGCTGTGGGTGTTGATGATGTCGTATTCGCGACCGTGCTGTTTCAGCCAATTACGTAAGGCGAACAATGGGCCAAGCCGCTTCTTTGAAATATCCACGGCCTCAACCGGGATGCCCAATCGTTTTGCCGCCGGAAATATCTCCGCTTCTGCTGGTGTCAGCAACATCACACGATGTCCGCGATCCAGCATGCCGCGCGCTTCCGTCAGGATACGAATTTCCTGGCCGCCCCAGCCTAGCGAGGATTCGGTGTGCAGGATGGAGAGGGGGTTCATTGGTGAATAAATTGTTGGGGCATTGGAGCGTCGTGCTGGCGGGTTGAATGTGACAACTGAAACAGCGCTAATCCAATCGAGCGCTGGTAACGCTTTGACATCGGGATTGTATCGCTCAGATTGCAGAAACCAACAATAACAATCAAAGAACGCCATTCAGCGAGCTTTTTCAGGTATTTGTTGCCTACAGACCGCGTCAATGCTGGTGATTATCTAATTTATGCTGGTATCAAGCTGGCTGCATCGCTCACCAAAGTGCAGACCGCAATAATTCTGCTATCTTCGCCAAATGCATCCTTCACCCGTAAACACCGCACCACACGCATGAAACTCGCCCTCATCCGCGCCAAGTACGATCCCTTCGGCGGGGCCGAGCGATTCCTGAACAGCGCGGCCGAAGCGCTGGTTGCGCAGGGTGCTTCGCCGACCATCATCACCAGAGCCTGGCCACAAAGTGCCAGTGCGGCCATCGCACACAAAATCGTCAACCCGCGCTACTACACGTCCGCTGGTCGTGATCGTGGCTTTGCGCGTGCGGCGTGTGAACTGCTGCAAACGGAAAAGTTTGATCTGGTGCAGTCGTATGAGCGTATCAATTGCTGCGATGTTTTTCACGCGGTGGATGGCGTGCACGCCGAGTGGCTCACGCAACGCCGGCGCGTGCAAAGCCCGCTCAAGCAATTCGGTGTGCGCATCAATCCGCATCATCGCTACGTGCTGGAAGTAGAGCGGCAGATGTACCACTCACCCAGGCTCATGGCGGTGATCTGCATCTCACAAATGGTGAAGCAGGATGTGCTCAGGCATTACGACATCGCGCCAGAAAAGCTGCACGTCATTTACGGCAGCATCGATACCGAATCGTTTCATCCGCGTTTGCGCGATGAGCATCGGCATGCCTTGAGGAAGCAACTGCGCATTCCGCAGAATGCCCCTATCGCGATCTATGTCGGTTCAGGTTTTGAGCGGAAGGGGGTGCTGGGTTTTCTCTTGTCGGTCGCGAAGGTCGATGGCATGGGCGCGATTGTGGTCGGTCGCGATAAAAACATGTTCCAGTATCAGGCGTTTGCGGACTCGATTGGCATGACTGATCGGGTGATCTTCACGGGCGGCATCAATGATGTGCGGCCTTACTACGCGGCCAGTGATGTATTCGTGATGCCCACGCTGTATGAGCCTTTCGGTCTGGTGTTCGGTGAGGCGATGGCCTGTGGCTTACCGGTGGTGGCGAGCACGCAATCGGGTGCGGCCGACTGGATTACACACGGCGTTGATGGCTTTGTGGTGGATGCGCTCGATACGCTGGCAATTGAGCAATCCATTAAAGCGGCGCTGGCCGATCCTGATATGGGCGCGCGGGCGCGGGCGAAGGTGCTGCCTTATACGCAGGCGGCGACGAGTGCTCAATATGCGGCGCTTTATCGGCAGCTGTTGGGGTAACTTCGCGCGGCAAGCGTGATGTTTGGTGGGGAACTGTAAAATACCCACAGGCAAAAATCGCAACAATCGAAAGCTGGACCATGGATAAAGTATTGGTAACGGGTGGCGCAGGGTTTCTGGGCTCGCATTTGTGTGACCGCCTGATCGCGGGCGGTGCGGATGTGTTGTGTGTCGATAATTTCTTCACCGGCAGCAAGGCCAACATCGCGCATCTGCAAAACAACCCGTACTTCGAATTGATGCGCCACGACATAACGTTCCCGCTGTATATCGAGGTGAATGCGATTTACAACCTCGCCTGCCCCGCCAGCCCGATCCACTATCAGCACGACCCGGTGCAAACCACCAAGACCAGCGTGCACGGCGCGATCAATATGCTGGGGCTTGCCAAACGCACGCGCGCGACGATTTTGCAGGCATCGACTTCCGAAGTTTATGGCGACCCCGAAATCCATCCGCAAACCGAGGATTACTGGGGACGCGTGAACCCGATTGGGCCGCGCAGTTGTTACGACGAAGGCAAGCGCTGCGCCGAGACGTTGTTCTTTGATTACCACCGCCAACATCAGCTCGCCATCAAAGTCGTGCGCATTTTTAATACCTACGGCCCGCGCATGCATCCAAACGATGGCCGCGTAGTCAGCAACTTTATCGTCCAGGCTTTGCGTGGTGAAGACATCACCGTCTACGGCAGCGGCGAGCAGACGCGCAGCTTTTGTTATGTCGATGATCTGATCGAAGCAATGTTGCGGATGATGCAATCGCCGACGAACATTACCGGGCCGATAAATATCGGCAATCCTGTTGAAGTAACGATGCTGGAGCTTGCCGAGCGCATTATTTCCCTCACCGCATCGACATCGAAACTTTGTTTCAAACCTTTGCCGCAGGACGACCCCAAGCAGCGCCAGCCCGATATCTCGTTTGCCAGGAGCGCATTGAAATGGGAGCCGAAGGTGTCGCTCGAAGATGGACTGAAGGCGACCATCGATTATTTCCGTCGCACGCTTTGAGCGTCGGCCACCTGTTCGTCATGTTGAATTTCCGCCATGGCCGCTGACGACAAAAATCTCTACCGTCGTCTGCTCGGCTATGTAAAGCCTTATCGGCTCGCGTTTGCGGGCAGCGTGTTAGCCATGGCCATTGGCGGCGCGGCGGAAGGTTCGTTTGCGTGGTTCCTTAAAAACATGCTGAGCACTTTGTTTGTCGAGGGCAACGAAAAATATGCAATCTGGGCCGCACTCGGCATTGTGTTGATATTTTTTATCAGCGGCTTGTCGCACTTTACGTCTGGTTACGGCATGCAGTGGGTGGGCAACAAGGTCATCCTCGATTTCCGCAATCAAATGTTTCAACGTCTGATCCGTCTGCCGATCCCGTTTTTTCATCAGGCCACGACCGGTACCCTGATGTCGAAAATTTCCAACGACGTGTATGGCGTGCAACTGGCCGCGACCACGGCACTCAATAGCATGGTGCGCGGCGGCGTGACGCTGGTGGTGTTGCTGGTGACGATGTTTATCATCAACTGGAAACTCACCCTCATCATTTTTGCGACGGTACCGATTCTGGGTTTCATCATCAATATCTTCGGCAAACGTATTCGCGATATCGGTCGCGATGGCTTGTCTTCGTGGGGTGCGCTCAACGATGTGCTGGAGGAATCGATTCGCAGTCAGAAGGTCATCAAGATTTTTGACGGCGCCGCGTACGAAACCAAGCGTTTCGACAATGTCGCCAACCGCATCCGTCGCAACGCCATGCGCCACGCCATCGCCGCGGCTGCGTCCACACCGTTTACGCATTTGATCGTCTCAATCGCCATCGCGCTCATCGTCTATCTTGCGGCGAGTCCGCAATACGGCACCGGCATGGAGGTCTCGGAGTTTGTGGCCTATATCATCGCCGCCGCCGGTCTGGTGCCGCAGATCAAGGGGCTCTCCAGCGTGAACGAACAAGTGCAACGTGGCTTGGCGGCAGCCGAAAGCGTGTTCGGTTTGATCGACGCAGCGGCTGAGCAGGATCATGGCAGTATTGAATTGACGCGCGCGGACGGACACCTACGCTTTGAAGCCGTGAGCCTGCAATACGCCAATCAGTCCAGCCCCGCGCTGATTGAAGTGTCGCTCGACATTCAACCCGGCGAAACAATTGCGCTGGTGGGTGCATCAGGCGGCGGCAAGACCAGCCTTGTGAATCTCGTCCCGCGTTTCTTTTTGCCGACTGCCGGCCGCATCACGCTCGATGGCCACGCGCTCGACGACATCAAGCTCACCAACCTGCGGCAACAGATTGCGTTGGTCAGTCAGGATGTTGTCTTGTTCAACGATACCGTGTCGGCAAATATCGCCTACGGCAAGCAGGGCACATCAACGCCCGCCGAAATCGAGGATGCGGCAATGGCGGCGCATTGCCTTGATTTTATTCGCGCGCTGCCAAATGGGTTTGACACCGTCATCGGTGAAAATGGCGCCCTGCTTTCGGGCGGGCAGCGGCAACGCCTCGCCATTGCGCGGGCATTGATCAAGAACGCGCCGATTCTGCTGCTCGATGAGGCGACATCCGCCCTCGACAGTGAATCCGAGCGTCAGGTGCAGGCCGCATTGCAAACCCTGATGCGCGGGCGCACCACCATCGTAGTTGCGCACCGGCTCTCGACGATTGAAAACGCGGATCGCATTGTGGTGATGGGGCACGGCAAAGTACTCGAGATCGGCTCGCATGCAGAGCTCTCCACCAAAGGCGGTGTCTACGCCAGCCTGCATCGCCTGCAATTCGAAAATGTCTGACACGTCTGGCGTGTCGCCGTCGTTACCATCATCGTCCGGCGGACCGCCATCGTTATCGATTTCCATCGTTGTCTACTTTCCCGATGCGTTGTGGCTGACGACGACATTGGAAACACTGGTCGCCGCACTCGCGAATGCACGACATGCGGGTGCGATGCGACGTGCAAAAATTTGTCTGGTCGATAACGGTGTAGCCGCCAACGCCACAGACACAACCAACACATCGCCATACAGCGCGCGGCTTGAAGCCTTGTGCAAAGAATTCGGCTGGATCGACGTCATCAGCGTCGCCGGGCAAGGCAACATTGGCTATGGCCGCGCAAATAATCTCGCCATCGCCCGCTGTGCAGAATCAGATTTTCACCTCGTGCTGAACCCTGATGTGAAACTGGCCGAGAACGCGATCACCAATGCGCTGCGTTATTTTCAAGAACACATTGCATGCGCCATAGTTTCACCGGTGGCAACTGCGCCCGACGGACAGCCGCTCTATTTGGTTAAACGCTTCCCGGATTTGCGCACGTTGGCGTTACGCGGTTTTGCGCCGGATTGGCTCCAACAACGCTTTCGCGCCCGGCTCGACGCGTATGAACACAGAGAAACGCCTTACGACGCACCGTTGAACAACGTGGAAATTGTCAGCGGCTGCTTCATGATGATGCGCAAATCCGCGTTACTGCGCGCCGAAGGATTTGATGCGGCGTTTTTCTTGTACTTCGAGGATTTTGATCTCAGCTACCGCATCGCTAAATTTGCCAGCATCGCGCGCGTGCCGACAGTGCGGATTGTGCACGCGGGCGGGAGCGCGGCGGCGAAGGGCTGGCGGCATGTGTGGTTGTTCATGCGCTCGGCGCTGCGGTTTCATTGGACGCATGGCTGAGCCCTTCGTCCACACTAAATAACGTAGAACGCCATTTGGCGGGCCTTACCGGGTACAAATGGCCTGAAAACCGCGCCAATGCTAGAGTTTACGAATCTGACCGAGTGCCATGGGTCTGACCCAAATTTACCCCACGCAATGCGTATGTTCAGTTTGCCTGTGACAACAGCAGGATCGTCCTCGCCCCCGGATCCAGCCGTATCCGATCGCCGGTGGCAATCACGTCGAGCGCATTGATCGACCAGCCTTCGGTGATCGGCATTTTGGCGAGCACCGCGCCTTGCACCATCACCGGATTGAGCTTGCCGAATACGAGGCCT
>JAYURJ010000278.1:0-24291 GCA_043756275.1 Betaproteobacteria bacterium
CGGTGGCTGCGATCATCAATTTTTTTGGTATCACCGATATCGAGGACTTGCTAAGCGGCCCCAATGCCAAGCACTACGCCATCGAATGGCTGGGTGCTGCAACCAATCGGGAAGCGCTAGCGAGAAGTGTGTCGCCGATCCAGTATGTACGCGCAGGCTTGCCAGCGATTTTCACGGTGCATGGCGATGCCGATCTCCTCGTGCCGCACGCGCACTCGACACGCCTGCACGAGGCACTCAACAAGGCCGGTGTGGTCAATCAATTCTTGACGATTCCGGGCGGCGGGCACGGCGGTTTTTCACCGACTGAATCGCAGCGAATTTCGACAGCGATTCGCGCGTTTCTGGCTAGGCAGGGGATCGCTGCTGTTGCGCGTTAGTAGTTTCGCATTCATATTCACATCCCTGCAAAACTCACCACCATCGATCTCCCGCTTTCTTCACATAATTTGCAATCACGTAGGGCCAAGGAATAACGAGGGGGAATATTACCCATCCCATCAAGCAGGCGTAGACCGTCTCCATTGTGCCCGCGTCCATTTGCTGGGCTGACCACAGCGGCAGCGCAACGGCGATGAGCCATATCGACTTCCAGATCAACTCGAAGAGCAGTAAAGGCAACATTTGTAGCGGATATCGAATTCCCAGCGCGGCAAACACCGATACTGCCGCCAACAAGCTGGGGGTGGCGCCAGATGTTGGATCGCCGCCGATTGCGCGCTGGATAATGCCGGGCCATATTGTTGATCCGAGTCCCACCACGATCAACAGGTACGTGGCCCGCATCAGGTACAGACGAAACGTTGATACTTCGGTCATCGCAAGACTTTCTTTTCGGCGTTAATTTGCAGTGTCACGACGCCAGCACCTTCACGTCCGGGTATCCCAGCAATTTCAGAATGAAGTAGTTGGCGGCAGCCTCGCCCGGATCGTCGGCGAAGCAAATGATTTCGGCGTAGCGCGGTAGCCCAGCCTTGACGAGAATGTTCCAGATATCTTTCGCCGCCTTCGGTGTTCCTTCGGCGCTCACCAGATCGGCGTAGGGGACGTGGATGACTTTTCCGTCCTGCGGTTTGGCAGAGATATTTTTGCCCGAGGCGATATAGATCTTCGGGTACGGCCCCTGCGGCTGGCGTGCCTCAGTCGTCACGATGCCTGATTGAACATTGGCCTTGTAAGTGGTCGCGGGGATGGCGAAATCCTTCGGCGATTTCCGCAGGCCGACGGTGGTGGCTTCCTTGGTGAGCGTCAAGCCACCGAGTCCCCAGTCGTCAACGGATTCCAGCAGGAGAGAGACTTTCTTCTGCCCCAGTTTCTCCAGCATCAAGAAGACAAAAGCCGAATTGGCGTTCACGCCACCATCGGAAATAATCACCGTCTCATTGGTCGGATCGACCCCGGCGGCGCTCAAGACATCGGCGAGCTTCGCGGGGGTGGCGAGGTGGCGCTTGAAAACGTCTGCGGGAATGTTGACAGCGAACGGCACATGCCCTTGTTGGTAGGCCTCTGCTGAGCGCACATCGACGACGTTCAGTTTTGTTACGCCGAAAGCGCGCAACATCGGGTTGCTCCAGCCACTTAACCAGCTCTTTTCGCGCATCATATTTGGTGCGTCGTATGTCCAGAATGGCAGCCCTCTGTCATCACGCAGCCATTCCAGTTGCGATTCTTTGTAGAGCTTCACCTTCGGGTAATTCAGCATCACTTTCGTGGCAAAGAACGGCACGCTGGCGGCGATGCCACCGCCGCAATGGGTATAAATCTGCTGCTCAGGTTTAACACCCAGATAGGCCAGCATCCGCTTGATCTCTTCGGCAGATTTAAACGTCTTGTCAGCGTTAAAAAAATCGTCGCCGGGCGTCATGATGGCATTGGGAATATGGCCGGCACGGTCAAAAAACTTGGCGGCGCCAAAGTGTTGGTCTGGGTCCAGCGCCTCCACCAATGCATTTTTTACGGGGTCACCAGAAGCCACCAAAAATTCCGGCAGTCTTGCACGCACATCATCCTTCAACTTCACGACACGAAATGTTCCCGGCTTCGGTGGAGCCGTTGGCTCTTTCGTGACGACACCGCCCGTCGCCTGCCACTTTGCCATGCCGCCATCGAGGACGAACAGGTTCTCCGGCGGGAAGCCGTGATAGTAGAGATCAAAGAAAAGACTGGTCGCCATGTAGCTGCCACCCTGGTCATAGAGGATGACCTTCTTACCTTTGCTGACACCCCATGACTGTATGCGCCGCTCCATTTCGGCAGCGGTTGCCTCGTGGCCACCGAAGCTGAATACATCGACGTTGACCGCGCCCGCAATATGCTTTGCCGAGTACAACTGGCCGGGCGACGCATCCAGCAGGAGTACGTCATCCCGATGCAAGTTTTTTTCGAGCCACTGAACGCTGACGAGATTGCCTCTGCTCTTATCTGCCGCTGCCGCTACCGCCGACTGCAGCATGAGCAAGCTGCTGGCGATCAGTACGAAAAACCAATTGATTAATTTCTTCGACATGTTGTGCTCCGGTAACGTTAAGTCCGTAACTTATTCCTCGCGCGACGTTGGGAGCAAGACCGATGTGATGAAACACGGTTGACGTGGACGGGGCACGGTCAACGGGGACGGGTGACGCGTCAGCGGGACATGGATTTCTCGATTGACCGCTCGATTCTCCAATTTTGTCATTTCGAACCCGGCTTCATCGGGTGAGAAATCTGCTGTTGTCGTTGTTTACTGCAAAAGCAGATTTCTCTAGTCGCTCGAAATGACAGGCGTGTTTACATCATCCGAAAGTGATGCAGAAACGTGCGGCTCACCGGCAACACTTCGCTGCGGTATTTCAAGTGGATGTTGGCCGTCTCATTGTGGCTACGCAGAACCTGCCTGATCGCGCGCAGGTTGACCACCACCGAGCGATGCACCTGCACGAACTGCTCGGCGTCGAGCTGGTTGATGAGTTCCTTCAACGGTGTCCGCACCAGTCCCTCGGCCAGTTGGCCCGCCGTGTCGTGCCACGCGACGAGCGTGTACTTATCTTCCGAGCGCAGGAAATCGATCTCGTCAGCCGAGACCAAACGCAACGCCTGCCCCACTGACACGCGCAGCCAGCGGAGTGATGCCGGTGCGGCATTCTTGAACACCCGCGCCGCGAGTTGATCGAGCATGGCCCCGGTGTCGGGAATGTCCGGCGTGGCGCGCAGCCGCGCCTTCAGCCGCGTCACGGTATCCATTAGTCGTGCCAGCTCCACCGGCTTCACCAGGTAATCGAGCGCGCCCTGATCGAAGGCCTGCACCGCATATTGATCGTAAGCCGTGATGAACACGACATGTGCGCGACGACCGATAAAGCGCGCCGCTTCGATGCCGGACAAGCCCGGCATGTGTACATCGAGAAAACAAATATCGGGACGCAGGGCCTCGAAACTCTCCACTGCCGCACGGCCATTTCTTGGCTGTGCCACGACTTCCAATTCAGGCCACGTCTGCGCCAGCAGGCGCGTGAGTGATTCGCGCAGCAGTGGTTCATCATCAGCAATTAAAGCGGTTGGACGTCGCACGGTCATGGCGCATCCTTTTTCACTGGGAAATCAATTTCAGCACGCACGCCATGCGGCAAATTATCACTAAGCTTAACGTGGGCGTCCCCGCCAAAGGCCAACTGCAAGCGTTCGCGCAAGTTGGCCAAACCCGTGCCAAAGCCTTTGCTGCTGCTTACCAGACCCGTGCCGGTGTCGTTCACCTCTGCCCAGCCGCGACCATTCTTTACGCACACCCGCACGTCGATGCGCCCGCCCTCCTCCGATGGATCGATGCCGTGGCGCATCGCATTTTCAACGAGGGTCAAGAGCGTCATCGGCGGACACATCAGCGCACGCGATTCGTCGTCGTCCTCGACAGAGTATTGCAGCCGGTCGGGCATGCGCATCTGCATCACGTCCAGATACGCCCGCACCAGTTCGAGCTCCTGCCCCAGCGTGCTCGCAGGCTCATTGAGGCGCGGCACCGTGGCGCGCAGGTAGGCGATCAAGCTCTCCAGCACCGGTGCCGCGCGCGGGGAGCCGGTGCTCACCAGTTCGCGTACGTTCGCCAGTGTGTTGAACAGAAAATGCGGCGCGACCTGCGCTTGCAGCAGCCGAAAACGCGCGTCGAGCGCGTTGCGTTCGTACTCACTGCGTTCGAGCTCAAACGTCAGCGCCTGCTTCTTCGCGTCATCTTTGATTTGCTTGAGTAATGCCGTCACCGCGATCCACGGTGCCATCAACATGCCGAGAAACGTAAACGTGCCAAAACCCATTAAACGTTTTTCATCGCGCCACCATGGCGGATCAAGTCCCATCGTGGTGACGGTATAGCCGATCCACATCGCCACCGGCACGGCGACGGCGACGGCGATCACTTGCAATACCCAACGCGCTAACCACGACGGCAATCGGCGTGGCCATTGCTCAAATAGCCCGAATGCTAAAAGGGTCAGGAAGCCCGCGAACAGCAGTCGCCCAACCAGTATCGCGTAGGACGCCTCCCATGTGAGTAAAAACAACAGCAGCAGCACGAAGCACACCGCCAGCACCACCCGCAAGCGCCGCCAATGGAATACGCGCGCCAAACCGTGCGGATTGTTGGAAATGTTTACGTTAGTCATCGTGACAAGATACCAGCGCGGCGCGGCGCGTCAAAATCGCCAGCGTGATTGAAACACTGGCCCGCACTCTGAGGCAGCGCCGCTCAGTACCGTCGTCATGGTCTCTCGTCGGGGCCGAGCGTGGCTGAACTGCGATTCACCGTCTCCCGTCGGAATTGCAGGTGTGGCGTTTAATGGCAATTGACCTTCCCTAGATAAAAAACATGAAAGGCACTAGCAACGGCGACGCTTTTCAGCCATTTATAGTCTGAACGCCTTTCCAATGCTAGAGTTTCTGGAATTGCTCCAGCGTCGATGGCTACGTACAATGAAGTGATGCTTCCACTTAAAAATGCATCGCACGCAATCAAACGCCCACATCGCCGCATGCTCAGCGGTGCGGGACGGTGTTGGGCTGCGGCGATGATATTCGCATTTGCGATGACGCTACCCAATCTTGCTGTCGGGCAGGTCATCAGCACGGTTGGGGGCGGAGGTTCAATCGATGGCTACCCTGCGGCCGGCACCACATTGCCTATTGGTCACCTGGGATTCGACCGCAATGGAAATCTATATGTCGTCAGTGGTGCGAGCCTCCTCAGCGTATCACCCGCGGGCACGCTGGGCACCGTTGCCGGGGAGGGTGCGCAGAGCAGTTTCCGCTCTCCAGACGGCGGCGCGGCATCCATCGCAATAGATGTTTTCACGACAAGTGTCTGCTTTGATGCCAACGACAATATGTACATTACTGAAAGCGCACGCATTCGCAAAATCGCGCCTAACGGTGCTATCACCACCGTGGCAGGAACAGGTACATACGGCTCCAGCGGTGACGGTGGCCCCGCCACAGTTGCACAGGTCTCGCCAATCGCACTGGTCTGTCGCCCCAATGGTGAGCTCTATTTCTTTGACGTGAAAAGTGTGCGCAAAATTACGTCGGCGGGAATCATCTCGACAATTGCCAAATGGAATGGCGATGGTTTTGGCGGTGACGGCGGTAGCGCATTACTCGGCAATTTTTACGGGACACGACATGGTCTGGCCGTGGACGCGCATGGCAATGTGTACATTGCTGATTCTTATAACCGCCGAATCAGAAAGATCGACACCAATGGCATTCTGAGTACGTTTGCCGGCAATGGCACTGTCGGTTTTAGTGGCGATGGCGGCCCTGCGACGAATGCGGCGATCAATGTTCCCATGGCCGTTGTGATTGATGCCGACGGCAATCTATTGCTGACGGATTCATGGAACCATCGAATTCGTCGCGTAACGCCTGATGGCATCATCAGCAGCATCGCGGGCACCGGCGAAAAAGGCTTTGCGGGTGACGGTGGCCCCGCAATCGCGGCAACATTGAATACGCCAACTTATCTTGCGATCAACCCGGCGGGCGAACTGCACTTCCATGATGGCGAGCGTCAACGCATCCGTAAAGTCACAAGAACCGGCATCATCACCACCGTCGTGGGTGGTGATGGACCCTATTTTGGTGCCGACGGCAATAGCGCGATAAGCGCAATACTTTACAGTCCAACGAATCCGTTGATCGATGCAAACGGAAACGTGTATGTGATTGGTGGCTATACCGTCCGCAGGATTTCGCCAAACGGCCGGATTAGTACGGTGGCGGGAAACGGCCTCTACAAGTTCGTAGATGACGCGAGTGGCGATGGGGGGCAAGCGACCAAGGAAGCCTTGGCACCCAGTGCAATCGCAGTAGATCGCGCGGGCAATTTGTTTATCGCATCAAACTATCGCGTCAGGAAAGTCACACCCGGCGGCATCATCAGCACGGTGGCAGGGAATGGACAGGACACCACTATCGTTGGCACTCGTGAAGACGTTCCTGCAACCAGTATCGGGTTGGGTTTACCAAGATCGCTTTTATTTGATGCGGCGGGCAATCTGCTGATTGGTGGCTCTGGCAGCATCCGTAGAGTGACGCCTTCGGGGATCATATCCACATTGCCCGTCAAGGCCGTAGAGACAGCGGACGATATCGGTATGCCTACACCACCCCCCGTTGCGCTATACCTTTCATCCATCGACGGCATGGCTCTTGACGCGCGAGGCAACCTCTTTTTTGTCAACGCCAGCACGAGGCAAATTTACAAAGTGACCCCAGATGGAATGATCAGCATATTTGCCGGTAACGGCCAGTATATGACGGACTTTGGTGGTGACGGCGGTCCGGCAACATCGGCGACGTTTAATCAGTTGGGCGGAACGATTGCCTTTGATCATGACGGTAACCTGAATGTCACGGACAGCGGCAATAATCGTATACGAAAGATCACACCAGATGGCATCATTTTTACCGCAATAGGAACTGGTGAATCCGGATTCAGCGGCGATGGCGGTAGCCCAATAAATGCGAAGTTGAATTATCCTAAGGGTGTCGCAGCAGGCACCAACGGTGACATATACGTTGGTGACTTATTCAACAACCGCATCCGCAAAATATCAACCCGCGGCGGCGCTAATTACTCGGACATGTGGTGGGCGGGCTCGGCAGAAAATGGCTGGGGAATGAGCATCCAGCAACACGCCAGCGGAGCTCAATTCAATGCCCTGTTTGTGTATGACGAGGCAGGTCAGCCGCGCTGGTATGTGATGCCGGGTGGTAGCTGGAGTGACGGATTCACCACCTACACGGGGCAGCTTTACCAGCCGACGAGCTCGCCACTAAACAATTACCAGACCTCAGCCTTCGCCATCGGCGCGCCTGTCGGCTTGGCAACGATTCGGTTTTCAGCCAATCGCGCCGACCTGTCATACACCATCGACGGCATCACCGCCAGCAAGCGGTTGGTGCGGATGCAATTTGGCGGTGGCAGCACCGCGCTGGACGTGGGTGACATGTGGTGGAGCGGTATCGGCGAAAACGGCTGGGGCATCAACATCGCGCAACAAGGCGGTACGTTGTTTTCAGTCTGGTACACCTATGGAAGCGACGGAAAATCACGGTGGTTTCCAATGCTCGGCGGAAGCTGGACCAACAACATTTTTTCAGGCCCGCTATACAGCACCAACAGCTCGCGCTGGCTGGGCAGTATCTACGATCCGACTGCCTTCAAAGCGGAGCAAATCGGCACCATGAGTTTGCGTTTTGCCGGTCCCGACGCAGCCCAGTTGAACTATGTGTTTTCGTCGGGTCCGTTTGCGGGAACAAACCAGACCAAGGCAATCACGAGAATGTTTTACTGACCAATGACGGTGTCAGCAACCCAAAAATCCGCCCCTCTTATTCGCACCGCGAGCATCGCAGACCTGGCTGCGATTGTTGAGGTCGTCAACCTTGCATTTCTTAGCGAGGCGTTTTGCGTCACAGGAGATCGCACCGATGCCGACGACATCAGTGCCCGCTTCGCTGCGGGTATTTTTTTCGTGATCGATGATCCATCTGATCGCACCCGCCTGCATGGCTCGGTGTTTTGCTCGGTTGAACACTCGCGCGGTTATCTCGGTCTGTTGTCCGTCAATCCAGCCGCGCGGGGACAGGGATTATCGCGCCTGTTGCTGGCAACGGTAGAGCAGCATTGCCGTGAAGCCCGCTGTAATTTTCTCGATATCACCGTCGTCAACGCGCATGAGGATCTGTTTCCGTTTTATGCCAGGCTGGGTTTTGCGGGATGCGATGTTTTGCCGTTTCCCGCACCTGAGCGGGCGCGTCAACCGCTGCAATTGGTCAAGATGACCAAGCCGTTGGTTGCACTGACGCAAATGACATTGCCACAGTAGCCAAAGTGTCATTCAAGAGCGCACGACCCGCTTGGGCTTGCAAAGGCTTTCGCGACTTTCCGTGCCGATCTCCGCAATCACTTCGCTAATTCGGCTGTCTGGCAATGGAGTATTCAAACCGATAGCTGTGTTTACCCTCAGCGTTGTTGATCTCCATCGTGCCCGATGGTCCAACCAGCTCGCCGAAAGTGTGCGCTCAAAACTCGACCAGACTTTTGAAGCCGCCCCAAAACATGCGCTTACCGTCGAAGGGCATCGTTTTTGGCCCCATCGCTTTGATGCGCGGATCAGCCATCACTTTGGCGTTGACGCTATCGCGGTGCTTGCGTGATTTATAAACGATCCACGAGAACACCACCATCTCGTCCGCTTTCAGTTTCACGCTCTGTGGGAACGACGTAACCTTTCCCGGTTTAACATCATCGGCCACGCATTCGGTGTAATGAAGCGCGCCATATTCCATCCAGATCTTTCCGCATTTGCGCGCCAGCGCACGATACGCGGCGAGGTTTTTCTTCGGTACCGGTACCACGAAACCATCAACATAATGTGCCATCTGCGTCTCCTTGGTGAACGTTCAACGGTGCGGGGAATACCGCCGCGAAACAAATGCAAACTTCTAAATTCTCCTCAACTTACCATCCTCAACCCCGCCCCACAAACGGCATCTTGGTGGCCATCACGGTCATGAATTGCACGTTAGCAGTGAGTGGCAGGCTGGCCATGTGCAACACCGTATCAGCGACGATCTGCACATCCATCATCGGCTCGATTGCGATTTCCCCATTTGCCTGCGGCACGCCGAGCGCCATCCGCGCGGCCAGCTCAGTATGCGCGTTGCCGATATCGATCTGCCCGCAGGCAATATTGTGTTTACGGCCATCGAGCGAAGTCGATTTGGTGAGGCCGGTAATGGCGTGCTTGGTGGCGGTGTAGGGTGCGGAATTTGGCCGTGGCGCGTGAGCAGAAATCGAGCCGTTGTTGATGATGCGCCCGCCCTGTGGATCTTGCGATTTCATGATCCGGATTGCCTCCTGCGTACAGAGAA
This sequence comes from Betaproteobacteria bacterium, assembly GCA_043756275.1. Taxonomy (GTDB): domain Bacteria; phylum Pseudomonadota; class Gammaproteobacteria; order Burkholderiales; family Usitatibacteraceae; genus UKL13-2. The sequence continues at coordinate 9,406 of JAYURJ010000278.1, forward strand.
AAGGACCGAGCAAATTGATGTCGAGAACCGATTTCAATGTCTCAACGGGCAGGTCCTCGATTGGCACTGCCGGTGCACCGGTACCCGCGTTGTTGAACAGGAGGTCCAAACGGCCAAACGTCGCCAACGTGCGGGCAAACAGATTTTTCACCGCATCCGGATCGGCAACATCGGTCTCCACAGGAAGGGCACGGGTTCCTGCGCCGGAGCCGTCGACCACTTGCCGCAGCAAATCACCTCTGCGGCCCGCCAGCACAACGGCATAGCCCGCGTTCAACAACGTGAGTGCGGTTGCTTTGCCGATGCCGCTGCCGGCACCGGTAACGATGGCAACTTGAGTGTGTGTGGATTTCATGAATGGACTCCGGAACTGTTAAAGGATGACGTACTCTATCAACGCATTGACCAAAATTGTTGAGATTTTGATCTTGAGAATAAGCCACCAAGCTCGTCGAATTTTTTACCGCCAGAAAATGACCAAAAATCTCATCCTCATTGCCGCAATATTATGCACAGCCGCAGCCCACGCGAGCGATGCGCCAGCGCGCAGCGAACAACACGCCGCGCTATGGGCGGCGCTTAAAAATGGCGGCCATGTGGTGCTGCTGCGTCACGCTGAAACTGTCCCTGGAATCGGCGATCCATCCGGCTATAAGCTCAATGATTGCAAAACGCAGCGCAACCTCAGCGATGCCGGACGCGAGCAATCACGCGCATGGGGAAAGGCATTTGCGCGCCACAACATTCCAGTCGGCGGCGTATTTTCTTCCGCCTGGTGCCGTTGCATTGACACCGCGCGGCTTGCGTTCGGCAAGGTCGACACCTGGCCCGCGCTCAATTCCCATTTTGATTCGCCACAAGCGGCGGCGCTGCAAGCCGAGCAGACCAGAGGCGGCGTGCCGGTGCGCATGCAAACGGGAAAAAACCTGATGCTGGTGACGCATCAGGTCAACATCGCCGCGCTTTCCGGTCGCTCGCCTGCAATGGGGGAGGCGATAATCATGCGCCGCGATGGCAACGCTTGGCAGTTTGTTGGGCAGTTGAGTGTGGAGTAGTTGGTTGAGAGGCTTCCATATTATTCACAGTGTAAAATGCTAAAACTCTAATATCGGCAGTCTTCTTCAGCCTATTTGTGCCTGAAAGCCCCGCCGAATATAGAGTTTGGCAATTTTGTATTTTTCAGGCGTTGCGACTTGCCATATCTGTTAGCGTATGCCTCCATCGACCCTGCGGTGACCCGCCATGAAAACCATCCTGATCGCCAACCCCAAAGGCGGCGCTGGCAAGACCACCCTCAGCACCAATCTCGCCGGTTATCTGGCGCAGCGTGGCGAGAATGTTTTCCTGTGGGATCTCGACCGCCAGAAATCGGCGTTGCACTGGCTCTCTGCTCGGCCCCAAGCTTTGCCACGCATCCGGCGTCTCGACAGCGCCAAACAAAAATCTGGCGCAGGTGTGCTGGTGCTCGATTCTCCGGCCGGGTTGCATGGCGGCAAGCTGGGCGACATGATCAAACTGGTCGATAAAGTCATCGTGCCCGTGGTGCCATCGAGTTTCGATCTAGCCGCGACGCGCTTATTCCTTGATGAGTTGCTCGACGAAAAAGCTGTGCGCAAGGGCAAAGCTTTTGTCGCCATCGTCGGCATGCGCGTCGATGCGCGAACGCGGGCTGCCGAAAAACTCGACGCGTTTCTGGCCCCCATAGATCTCCCGGTACTCACCCATCTGCGCGACACCCAGAACTACGTAAACGCCGCGTTTGACGGGAAATCTATTTTTGATTTACCCCCTCGATCGCCGCGCAGGACGTGGCGCAATGGCAGCCGATTGCCAAGTGGCTGGCTGAATAATTCTTAACAGCGACACCCATTGCTGCGCTGTTTTAGTCGCGGGCGCGGGACCGAGCGAGCGCCTGCTCTTTAGCGTCAAGGCTGTTTGCCGCGAGCGGACCTTTTTTGAGCGGATAGTCGGACACCGGCAGGGCGTTGGGGCCTTTTTCCAATAACAGCGCCTGATCCGTGCCGGCCTTGCGTCGCACCCGTGCCTTTGCCAGCGGCTGGGTCGCGTTGCTGGCGGGATGTTCAATGTTTTCCGCGCCTTGCGAATCATGCTCTGTCGACAGCATCGGCTCGGGCGATGCCTTTATGGCTTTCTTCGTTTTCATCATGTGTGCTCCATCGGTGATAAGGCTTGGCACTTGCCGAAACCATGATCATGCGCGCCGCAGTCAAGGTCACGCGTAGGACATTGCCGCGTTCTGTGTAAGCGTCAGGACGATCCACCATTTCGCAATATTTCCTTACATTTATATTGCCGTTGCTCCTACATCGTTCCCCAACATGGCGCGTTAGTCTAATTGCACCAACTGCAACAACTCTCAACAACGCTGGAGGTTAATATGTGGACTCGTAAATTGCTTTTGAGCACAATCGTGGCATCTACTTTTGCAGCAATCGCGCCTAGTGCGAACGCTCGCGTCGATGTTGTTTATGTCGATGTCCCACCGCCTGCCTTGCGCTACGAGGTCGTTCCTTCCGCGCGTCAAGGTTACGTATGGGCGCCGGGCTACTGGAACTGGCGCAGCAATCGCCATATCTGGACAAAAGGCCGTTGGGAACGCGAGCGTGCCGGGTATTACTATCACCCCCATCGCTGGACACAACGCGATGGTCGCTGGGTGAATGAACGAAGCCGTTGGGATCGCAACCGTCCGATGGGCGACCGTGACCGCGATGGCGTCCCCAACGCAGTTGATCGTGATCGCGACAACGATGGCGTACCCAATCGTTACGACCGCAAACCGGATAACCCACGCCAACGATAAGTTGGTCTGCACCGAGTAAACACCGCCGGGCTCGATACCTTTTCACAAGGTTGTCGCGCCCGGCGCACCTTTTGCGTGCTCAATATCGGCGGTGTTACGCTGTCAACAATCCCGTTCTGAAATCCAATTCCAATGACGCCACGTCAGCCACCCAAACCTTTCGCCATGATCCGGGAATTCCATCTCGCCGACTGGTTCACGCTCGCCAACGCAGTTTGTGGAACGGGTGCCTTGTTTTCCACCATGACGTATCTGGAAACAAACGATGTCAAACACATTTACTTTGCCTGCAGCCTCGTGTTTGCAGCACTGGTGTTCGATGTTTTCGACGGTCGTATCGCGCGATGGCGACAAAAAACTTCCGCGCTGGGCCGTGAGCTCGATTCCCTCGCCGACATCATTTCATTCGGCGTGGCCCCGGCAATCATTGCTTACGGCTGCGGCATGCAGGGCTTTTATGATCGTATCGTGCTGGCCTACTTCGTCGCTTGCGGGGTGTCGCGCCTGGCTCGCTACAACGTCACGGCGGAAGCATTGTCGGACGGCGGCGACAAAGTGAAGTATTTCGAAGGCACACCAATTCCAACATCCGTGCTGCTGGTCTGCCTGCTGATGCTGGCCGCCGCGTATGGCGCGGTGCAGGATGAACTTTGGTTTGGCAGCATCACCTTAGCCGGTTTCCAGCTTCATCCTCTCGTGTTGTTGTTCGGCGTGTCGGGTTCGTTGATGATCAGTCGGATTCGAATTCCGAAGTTTTGAAGCGTTAGCATCCGCACCACCGTTGGGACTTTCAAGGTATTTTGTTGCTGTTAGGCCCGTTAGATAGCGATCTACAATTAATTACGCTGCATCCACTTAACGGGTAGTTTGTACCCAACAATGCGTTTATGGCACCAGTACAGTCCCTGAGCGCGCCTTCACGCTCGATATATCAGACGAGTTAATCGCGCCAGATAGATTTACGTCGAACCTGAAATTGCTGTTGTCTGTCTGTTGCCCGGAACGTGCCTTGACGCCGCTGATATCGCTTGAGTTCACCGTGCGTGTGTTGTTGACATCGCCCAGCAAAAACCCAAGCGAAATCTGAAATTGCGTTGGCAGGCCGTCCACGTTTGCCAGAGTCACCCTTGAGCGTTGGTTATCCGCGATACCGCTTAGTGTCACGATGACTTCATTGGCCGCCGCCAGATTTACAACGGCAGTGGCACCAACAGGCGTCATTGCAGTATCGACTGCCGAAGCGGTACCGGGCTGACCCACCGCAACATTAAACTGGAACACCAATTGATGCCCAAACCCTATGATCCGCGGTTCCGTTGTCACGTTGCCGTCTATCGCCATAAGCGGATCAATCAAAATATCTTTGACAGTGCCGCCATGATTCTTCCGCGACCGCGCACTCATCAAGCTTAGTTCCAACGGCGTAGCACTATTTGAAACATTGGAGGCGGGGCTACCTCCCAGCGCATTCGTTGCTATCACGGTACAGGTGACGGCTACACCGTTGGTAAGACCGCTGACGACAATTGGCGATGCGCTGCCAGTGGCGCTTTGGCCAGCACAATTGGCGGTGTAGCTGGTGATGATTCTTAAGCCGTCACTTGCAGGGGCGGTGAACGTGACAATGACACGGCCTGCACCAGCGGCAATGTTGCCAATGGCAGGAGCACCTGGAACGCTGGGAGTTATTTTTCGGATGCGCCCGTTTACCTCCTCTACGATGTACAAATTGCCGCCCGAATCGAATGCAAGGCCCCTGGGGTAAGCAAGCAATGCACCCTTCGCATCACCGCCGTCGCCGGCAAAACCCTGCGAACCGGTGCCCGCGACCGTTGTAATAATCCCTGTATCAGCTGCCACCCTGCGAATACGCAAGTTGAGGGAGTCCGCAATAAATAGACTTCCGTCGGCGTCGAAAGCGACACTAGACGGGTAGCTCAGTTCTGCATTCGTTGCAGGCCCATTGTCACCGCTAAAGCCTCCGCTGCCTATGCCGGCAATCGTGGTAACCGTTCCCGTAGCAGCGTCCACCCTATAAATACGCTGAAGATTTTCGTTGGACACATAGAGGTTGCCTACCGAATCGACAGCGACACTGCGAGTGAAACCCCCAAGCGATGCGGCTGTAGTGATGACCCCAGTGGCCGCGCTCACTTTGCGAATTCGACCGCCGAAGTACTCTGCGATGAATAAATTGCCGAATGAATCGACGGCGACGCCGGAAGGACCAAGGAGTGTTGCGTTGACGGCAGGTATATTGTCGCTATAGGGGTCATATATGGCTCCTCCACCGGCGACTGTACTTATGACCCCAGTAATCGCGTTCACCTTGCGGATACGACGGCTAGTTTGTTCGGCAATATATAGATTGCCATCTGTATCAAGGGCGATACCTTTTGGATCCCACAGCGACGCCGCCGCTGCCGATTGGTTATCACCATTGAAGCCATCAGTTCCCGTGCCCACGACGGTACTAATTATTCCGGTTGCTGCGGTAACCTTGCGCACGCGTTGGTTACCTGAGTCCGCAATATAGAAATTGCCAGCGGCATCGAAAACTACGCCCGTGGGGCCGCGCAGCGCAGCGCTGGTGGCGGGCAAGATGCCGCCCGTGTAGGCATCTGTACCGTTGCCTGCCACGGTCGTAATGATTCCGGTCGCGGCGGTCACCACGCGAATTCTGTTGATACTCTGGTCAGCAATATATACGTTACCTGTTGCGTCGGTTGCTACGCCGCGAGGAGTAGACAAACTAGCATTAGTTGCAATTTGACTATCGCCATTGAAACCTGAGAACTCCCTGCCAGCAACGGTGGTCATGATTCCGGTGGCCGCAGTCACCTTGCGGATGCGTCTGGTATTTTGATCCGCAATGTACAGATTGTCGTTCACGTCAACGGCGATCCCATATGGCTCACCCAACGGTGAGACATTGGCGACAACGTTGTCACCAGAAAACGTCGAATTGCCATTTCCCGCCACGGTCGTAATAATTCCAGTCGTAACGGTTATTTTGCGAATGCGAATGTTGATACGGTCTGCGATAAGTAGATTTCCAGCTATATCAAATGCGATGCTGGACGGGGCGTTTAGTTTAGCCGCCGTTGCTGGCTGATTGTCGCCATTGAAGCCTGGTGTACCGTCTCCGGCGATAGTGGAAATAATTCCGGTTCCCGACGCGACCTTACGAATTCGGTGGCCTTCTGTGATGAACAAGTTACCAGTTCCGTCGACAGCAACCCCGCGCGGTAAAGTTAGCCTTGCACTGGTGGCAGGTTGATTGTCCGCATCGACGCTACCACCGCCGGCTACCGTTGTAATGATTCCAGTAGCCGCTGTCACCTTGCGGACGCGATAGCTTCCCTCCTCACTGATGTAGACATTTCCAGCGTTGTCAACAGTAACGCCTACGGGGCGCGACAGCGTTGCGTTAATTGCAGATCCGTTGTCGCCCGAAGAGATGTTGACACCCGTCCCCGCCACCGTCGTGATGATTCCAGTGGTAACGTCAACTTTTCGGACGCGATGGTTGTCACGATCTGCGATGTATAGGTTACCAGCGAGATCGATGAAAACACTTTCCGAGCCGACCACGGGCGCATTGATTGCAGGCCCGCCATCGCCGACGCCACCACCTGCAACGGTACTAATTATTTGCGCGTTGCAGATTTGCGTACCAATGCTGAGTGCCGCACCAAAAATGATGAATTGCAGGAGATGCTTTGCTCGTCGGCGAATAAAACAGCGGCTGGCCCCAGGCGAGGTTGTAGCGTAATTACCGCGTTGTACTACGGACGCAGTATGTGAGCCTACGAAATTTATTTGTCTTTTTTGATCGGCTTGCACGGGCTGTTCTTTAAGTTCGGTTTATTCGACAGTTATATCGTTATGCACTAATTAAATATTAAAACATTAGCATTGACGGGCGTTTACGGTCGTTTATTGCTTAAGAACCGCACCAATGCTTGTTGTACGAGTTTTACTTTGTCAGCGCGCCGCGGGTGCAACCACCGCCCCTTCAATGCCATGCCGCTTCAACGCATCTGCGACAAATCCCGACGCCTTCATTTCCTCCACGAACCTCGACACATATTCAGTTCCGGCTGGCCGACCTTTCGGGATGGCCATTGCCTGATTGATCACCATAAATCTGCCGTCAAGCAAACGTAGGCCGGGAACGCGCTTGGCATCGGCTTGCAACTGTTGCTTCACACCCGCCGCCACTTCTATTCTGTCGGCCACCATCGTATCGGTGACGGCTTGTGAACTGGCAGCGCGCACCATTTTTGCGTTCTTCAATTCGCGCGTGAGGTAAAGGTCATATGCACTGCCACGACCGACGACCACCCGCACGCCCTCGCGGTCAACGTCCTCGTTGCGCGTGATCGGCGAGCCTTGAGTAACGAGATAAGCCCCCTCAATCACCACATAGGCCGCGCTGAAATCGGTATCGGCGGCACGCACCGGATCAATGGCGAAAAAGCCGATATCCCACGCCCCGGATTTGATGCCCTCAACGACTTTGCCCGCAGCCGTATAGATGACAAATTCAGCCGGCACGCCGAGGCGCTTGGCCAGCGCGCTGGCGAGATCGACCGATACACCACGCGGCTCACCGGTGGCAGCATCGCGATTGGCGAGAATCGGGTTGCCGAAATTGATCGCCGCGCGCAATTTGCCCGATGGAGCCAACTCTGTTCGCGCCGCTGCGGACGGCGATGTAAGAGGCGGCGCAGTCACGCTTGAACACGCGCTGAGGAGAACGATGACGATGAAGGCGATGAAAGCGACGACACAACGAATACTGGCTGGAAAAATTGTTGGCATGGGTCGAACCATCCTTGTCTTGTTAAAGTTTCCATTATTCGAAGCACCGTTCCATCTGGCCCCTACTCCACCTTGCACAAACAATGCGCATACGCGGCGAATGGATTGCCGCTGGTCTTGGCGTGGTCGGCAATTTCCATGATCCATGCGAGCTCGCGTTGCGTCTCGCGCGCAACCCCGGGCGCGACCGCCAACGGCACAACATTGCTGGCAGCATGACCAACGATTCTGTTGACCCATGCTTCAACATCCGCGCCGCCCATTTGCGATATCAGCTTTTCAAAGTTGCTGCGCTCGGCTTCCACGTACAGCACGCGCGCATCGTCACCCAGCCGGGCTTTGGCTGCCGCTGACTTAATGGCGTCGCCCAGACTGCCGGTACGGTCAATCAAGCCGCGCTCCCTGGCCTGATTGCCTGTCCACACACGCCCCTGCGCGACTTCATCAATTTTCTCCGGCGTGGTCTTCCGCGCCACTGCGGCTTTGCCGGTGAATTCGGCGTAAATGTTGCCAATCGAGCTTTGCACCAATTGCGCAAAGCGTGGATCGAGCGCGCGACGCGGATCGTACGCGCCACCCAGCCATGTGGTGGTGACGCCACCGGTATTGATCGAGAGTTTTTCCATCGCTTTTTCACCAGTCGGCAACATCGCGAAAACACCGATGGAGCCGGTGATGGTGGCGGCATCGGCAATGATTTCATCGGATGCCATCGAAATCCAGTAGCCGCCCGAGGCCGCCACATTTCCCATCGACACGACAACCGGCTTGCCAGCTTTGCGGGTGAGTTCGAGTTCGCGGCGAATCAATTCAGAACCGAACGCACTACCACCGGGTGAGTTCACGCGCAGCACCAGCGATTTCACTTTGTCGTCATCGCGGGCTTTACGAATCAGCTCTGATGTTGAACGACCACCGATGCGTCCGGGTGGCGCACTGCCGTCACCAATTTCGCCTTCCGCAACCACGATGGCGATAATGTCGCCTGTGCGTGGTGCCTTGAGCGTGCTCAGGTAAGCTTCAAACGAGACTTGGCGGAACGTTTTGTTTTCTTCATCCTTGGCACCGCGCTGAATCATCAACTCACGAAGTTCATCGCGCGTTTTCAAGCCATCGACGAGCTTACTCTCAAGCGCCAACTTGGCCGCATTGCCATTAACGGCGGCAAAGCGCTGCGGGATTGCCTCAATATCCTTGTTGATAGTGCCGGGTGCCAACTTCCGCGCTTTCTCAACCGCGCCCGTATAGGTTGCCCACAAATCGTTGTACAAATATGAATCGGCTTCAATCGATGCTTTGGACGGTGCATTGGCAAAATAGGGTTCGCCAAAACTCTTGAAGGTGCCGACACGAATGACATTAGCCTGAATGCCGAGCCGGTCCAACGCGTCTTTGTAATAATTACGGTAACGTCCATAGCCTTCCAGTATCGCGATGCCCATCGGGTGCAGGTACACCTCATTGGCATGTGCTGCCAGATAATAAGAGCGCTGGTCAAAGCTGCCGCCCCACGCCACCACTTGCTTGCCGCTCGCTTTGAATCTCTCCAGCGCGCTGGCCACTTCGCGCAGCGTTGCCAGGCCGCCACCGCCGAATTCATCAAGCATCAGCACGACGCGCTCGATCTTGGGGTCCTTTGCGGCGGCATCAAGCACCGAGAGAACATCGCGCAATTGCGTTTGCCCGGATGTGTCGCCCTGCACTTCGCTCAATACCCGGTCCCGCGTCCCGCCGGCGCGCTGCTCAACCAATTGCCCTTTGAGGTCGAGTATTAGTGCCGTCTTGTCTTCAATCCTCAAGCCGCCCTTGAAGATCGCCACGGCGATCAGGACCAGGATCAGCAGGAAGATGAGATTGAAAATCACCCGACGACTCGTTTCGAGAAACGACCAGAAGCTGCAAAAAGCGCGGCGTAACAATCCAGACTTGGCTGACATGAACACTCCGAAAACATGGGGATGGGGGCAATGATACCGGGGATGGGGTGCAGCGATGATCCAGCCGTCAGAAATATGAACTGCCGTTGGTGCTCTTCGTAAAATCATCCCACCATGCGATCATCATGTTTATGTCGTCTAATTTGGGTAATCGCTGATCAAGTCCTTCGACAGGCTCAGGACGAACGGACACTTATTGATTCCGTTCGTGGAACGTGAGGCAGGGTTTCGGCGCGCATGCGCGCCGCTGCCGAGCGCCAGAGCCCTATGCAGCGGGCGATGGCTCGTCGAACCACATTCACATGAGACTCAATCAGAAGTTCACTGGAGTGCTTTCAACTTTCTTTCGGGATGCCCATGTCTGCGTTTACCTTGATTTGCCTGTCTCCATTGAAGATGCACAAGAGAATAATTTTTCTGATCGCGTTACTGGTGCCTGCATTTGCCACAGCGCAAAATTGTCCGGCACCGCCGACAGCGCCGTCGACTGAAAAAATTCAGGCGCTTGCCAAGGTAGCCCGGGATCGCGGCTTTCTCTGGAAAATTGAAAAAGACGGACGCACCAGTTATCTCTACGGCACGATTCATGTCAACAAACTGGAATGGTCGATTCCCGGTCCGAAAACAGTTGCCGCACTGATGGCAAGTGAATTGATCGCATTCGAGCTCGATATTCTCGATCCGGATATTCAGACGCAGTTTTCCGACCTATCCAAATTCGGCATCAAACCCACCGTGCTGCCTGCAAAACTGAAACAACGCATGGAAGTCATCGCGCAACGCGTGTGCGCCCCGGCTGCTGCGATGGCAGCGATGCACCCGATCATGCAACTGGCAACGTTGACAATACTCGACGCACGCTTTGCCGAACTGGAAATGGGCTACGGCTCCGAGATCGTGATGACCGGCTTTGCACGTAGCGCGAAGAAAACGGTCACCAGCCTGGAAACGCCTGAGCTGCAAATGCGCGCACTGATGGGTGGCGAGGCGGACGAAATTATTACGTCAGTTGAAAGCACACTGGCGCTGTTTGAAGCGAACAAACAGCGTAAGTCCGTCGAACAATTGATCAGCGTTTGGGCAACGAGCAATTTCCCCGAATTTCAGAATTACGAAAAATGGTGCGAATGCGTTAACACTGAAGCTGAGGCCAAGTTTTATCGACGTCTCAACGATGACCGTAATCCCGGCCTCGCGGCGGGGATCGATAAATTGCATCGGGAAGGCAAGCGCGTATTCGCCGCAGTGGGCGCGCTGCACATGACAGGCCCGAAAGCGCTGCCAACATTATTGGCGAACATGGGCTACAAAGTTGAGCGGGTGGTATTTTAAACAGGCATTGCACAACCCCTAGAGTCGCCGCAGGAAAAGAAATGAGCTCCCGCTTGGCGTGAGACATAAATCAAGTATTGGCGTGCGCTCTCGGCCTTTTATGGCCTGAAAGCCCCGCCAGTGCTGGTGTGACGCTTTGAAAAAAACTGCCCCCTGATCACGTACCGACATCGCGCATGCGAATCATCATCATATTCAGACCACCAAGACAAAACCGGAAAGTGGTAGTAAACTGGTACTACGTCGCGGGTGTCAAAAAAATTGCGACCGTCGCTGAATAATTTTGCCATGCGATAGCGTAGTCGCACTGCAATTCAGGCTGGTTTGGACTATTTACAGAAAATAAAAACATACTCTGAGGAGAGTTTCCATGCAATGTCACGTCAAGCCGCTGCTTGCGGCCATATCCATATCACTCGCGTTGACCGGGGTAGTGCTGCCACTTGTTTCCACGCCCGCACGTTCGCAGACCGCGCCGCCGACCGTCACCCCACCGGGTGAGGATAAAAAAGCGGAAGAGGCCAAAAAGTTGGCGCAAGCCAAAGCGGCGCAGACAGCAGATACCGTTGTGGTGACGGGTATTCGGGCATCGTTGGAAAAATCGCTGGACGTGAAGCGCGATTCAAGCGCAAACGTGGAAGTGATCACGGCCGAAGACGTCGGCAAGATGCCGGATAAGAACCTGGCCGATTCGTTGCAGCGCCTGGCCGGTGTAGCAGTCAGGACAGACTACGACGAAGCCGAGAAGGTCTCCATCCGCGGCACCAATCCTGACATGAGTCTGATTCTTTTCAACGGCCATACGGTTAGCGGCGGCGATTGGTACGTTTCCGATCAGGGCTCCAGCAGCCGGAGCACCAGCTTAAGCTTGATGCCCTCCTCAGTATTGAATCAAGCGCAGGTCTACAAAACCTCACAGGCAAATCTGGTCGATGGCGGGTTGGCTGGCACCATCAACGTCACCACCAGAAAGCCGCTCGATGCGACCAAGACATTTGGCGGCCTGGCCAGTATCGGCGGTGTCTATTCTGATTTACCGGGGAAATTTTCACACAACCTCAACACCACACTCAATTGGAAGAACGACGCGAATACAGTTGGCATTATTGGCCAGGCGTTTGCGGAGAATCGTTTCATGCGACGCGATTCGGTATCGCGTCTGGCCTATGGTGTGAGCAGCGGTTGGGGTGAGCTCAACACGGCGACCATGCGCGGCATCACCGATGCATCTCTCGCTGGTACCGGTTTGACTGCGGCAGACCTGAACGGCGTGCGGATGCCGGGAAGCCTGAGTTCTGAGTTCGTGGAAAGTGTGCGTAACCGCAAAGGCGGCATGTTCGCCGTGCAGGTACGTCCAATGAATGACCTCGACATTACAATGACGGCGTTTTATTCAGAAATGAAAGCGAACAACTACGGTCGCCTCACGTCAGGCGCGATGTACAGCATGCTGCTGGGTCGCGGTGACGTGCTTGGTGGCACCGCTGCAAACAGCTCGAATGGCAGCCAGGTTTTTGCTCAAATTCGCAACCCTGTCATCATCACCACCACCAGCAATTACGGCTTCCCGCTGCGGGTACTTAAAAGCGCTGACATTGTTTTCCCGGCCGGCACTACGCCTCAATACATCGGCAACTCCGAAGGTTTCTATCGCGACGGCGCCATGTCTTCCAGCGGCTTTGTTGATTTCGATGCCAAATACCGCGTCAATGATGATCTCACCATCAAAGCGCTGCTTAGCGCGACCCGCGGCGAGGGACAAACAAAACTGGACCAAGGTGCCACGTTTGCGCGCTTCGGTACCGGTGTTTCCTATCGGCTCAATAGCGTCGATGAAGCACCGTTTGTACGTTACATCGGTGCCGGCACCAATCAGCCCGGACTCAACGCTGATGGCAGTGGCTATCGATTGGTCAGCCTCGGTGCAGCGAGTGTCAAAACAGTGGACAAGGAAACCAGCTTCGCGCTGGACGGAACTTACAATATTCAAAACGGTTTTTTCACGACTCTCGAAGCCGGCTATCGTTTTGCCGATCACGACCGTGACCTCACCCGCACGGCACCGGCGCGTCGTGCATCCGCGCTACCCACGCCTCCGGGAACGGGATATGAAAACTACCCGGCGAATTTCGGCAATGGGCTTGGCGGCGGGGGTTGGGACAACACTGGTTTTTATTTAACGCCTGAGGCACTGCGCGCATTCATCGCCTCGCAGTTCAAAGCCACGTCAACTGAATATGAGAGACGCGTGGCGGGTGAAATCGACATGCGCGAGCGGCAGACCGCTTTTTACCTGATGCAGAACCTGGAGAGCGGTAAGTGGTCCGGCAACGTTGGTGTGCGGTTTGTCGAAACCAAAATCAACGCGGAAATTGTGACGCCGATCCGTGTAGGCCTGTGCCCACGTATTGAGCCGGGCAAAACGGCTACCCCGTGCGTGGCCATCCCCGGCGCGATCAACACGGCAGGTGACGGCAGCACCTTCTACGACGGTGTGGCGTTTAATCCGGCGCAGGGGATAGTGTATTTCAAGACACCTACCGAGCGCACTTACCGTGACGCGTTACCGAGCGTGAATGTGCGCTTTGAGGTGAACAAAGATCTAATCGCCCGATTTGGCGCGAGCAAAACCATCGGTCGCCAGAATTACAACGTACTCGGCAGTGGTTTCGGCGCACCAACTTGCAATGCCACCGGTTGCAACGTGACTGGGCCCAACCCCAATCTGAAACCGCTTTATGCCAACAATGCGGATGTGTCTCTGGCATGGTATTTCGCGCGACGCTCAGTCGCTTCGATCAATTTCTTCACGTCCAAGATAAGCGGCTATGTAAAAACGGGCGCGACCAACCAGAATGAAACCATTGATCTGGTCGATCCGATCGACAACGTCACCAAACCTTTCTTCATTAATTCTTCCTCACAGCAGGGGGCGAAAATCGAAGGCGTGGAACTTATATTCGAGCGTCCGATCGGGTGGGGATTTGGCTTCACCTCGAACGTGAGTCGCGCCCGAACCAAAGTCGACGACGGCAGACCCATGATCGGCGCATCAGACAAAGCGGCCAACCTTGGTTTTTACTTTGAAAACGATTCTTTCAGTGCGCGCGTGGTGTACAACTATCGCGGCGAATACGTTGCCAGCACCACCGCGCCGGCACCGACGGCGAACAGCCAATCAACCAGCACCATTCTGGGCGTTGTGCAGCCGACTGCGCTGACCTGGGCGGCACCCGTGTCAAACGTGGCACTCTCGATCAACTACAAGCTCACTAAAGACCTGACGGTTGCCTTTGACGCCACCAATCTGCTTAACCCAACCCGTGCGACGTACCGGTACAGCGAAGACGAGCAACAAAAGCTCGATGTCAGTGGGCGGCAATATTATCTCGTGGTGCGCTACAAGTTTTGAGCGTAATTTTCGCGCACTACAACACCTGAAACAAGCATTGGCGGGCATTTTCAGCCATTTATGGCCTTAAAGCCTCGCCAGTGCTGGTGTTACGCCTTTGAAAATACCGCCGCATGACCGGGACTGCCCCTTGGCGCAAGACAACAGTATAGATGCGTTGTAAATCGCAGGCCGACTGTCTATGCGGTGCCATTACGATACGGGACGACATTGCCGCCACTGCCAACCGATAGCAGTTCCGGCGGCTGCGGCCAGCCAAAAAAATATCCCTGCGCACTGTCGCATCCGTGGTCGCGCAGGTATTCGAATTGCGACCGGGTTTCGACACCTTCGGCGAGGACTTTGAGGCCAAGGTTGTGGGCGAGCGCAATAATTGCGCCGACGACGGCACCTGCGTCCGGATCGCCCGGCAGGTCTGCAACGAACGACTGATCGATCTTCACGGAATCGATCGGTAGGCGCTTCAGGTAGCTCAGGCTCGAATAACCGGTGCCAAAGTCGTCGATCGCTAGTTGCACGCCCATCTTGCCGATGGCATCGAGCGTCGCGATGGT
>JAYURJ010000279.1:0-2723 GCA_043756275.1 Betaproteobacteria bacterium
GATTTCCAGTCGATCAGAGGTCGGTGCACCGATGCAAATTTCGACAATCGCGGACGCCTGGGTGCATCTGAGTTATCTGGTGCAGGCTGGGGAACGTAACCGGGGACTGTCCATCATCAAGGCACGCGGCATGGCGCATTCGAACCAGGTGCGCGAACTGATTCTGAGTGATACGGGCGTGACACTTGCGGATACCTACACTGCTGGCGGTGAGGTACTGATGGGCACCATGCGCTGGGAGAAGGAACGCGCCGAGCGAGTCGCGAATGAAGTGACCGAAGTCGCCGCGAGGCTCAAGCGTGTCATGCTCGATGCGCAGGAGGCCGAACTCGAGGTGCGGTTGAAGTCCCTCCAGGTCGAACTCGAGGCAAAGCATGTCGAGAAAGCGCTATTGATCCGCACCACCGAGCTTCACGAAGGGGACCGGTCGCGCGGACGGGCGCGCATGGAAGAATTACGCGGTGCCGATGTGACGAATCCGGAACGCAAGTGAGATCGCGATGAGTCGACGCACCGTGTTCAAGTTCCGGCTATATATTGCAGGCGACGCGCCGAATTCCCTGCAAGCGCGTGTCAATCTCGCTGCGCTGTGCCGGACCTATCTGCCGGAGCGGCACGAGATCGAGATTGTGGATGTGTTTCTGCACCCCAGGCGCGCGCTGGTTGACGGCATTTTAATGACGCCCACGCTGGTCAGGGTTGCGCCCGACCCCATTTGCAGCATCGTTGGCACCCTCAGCCAAACCCAGGCGGTGCTACAGGCGTTGGGGCTTGAGACAGGCGCTTCATGAACACGTGCAAATCGCCGGTTAGCGGGGACACGACCACGGAAGTGTCGGCGTTGATCGAGACACTACTCAAGGCCGGTAAGCGCCTGGAGGAACTGACGGGCGGCGAAATCGATACGGTGGCCGACCGCGAGGGCCGGACGTTTTTATTACAACGCGCCCAGGAACACTTGCGTCAAGGTGATGCCGCCAAACAGGCCGCCATCATCAACGCGCTTCCGGCGCATATCGCCTTGCTCGATAACGATGGCGTCATCGTCTCGGTGAATGAGGCGTGGAAGAGATTTTCCGCCTTGAATTTGCTTCAAGGACCGGCGTATGCGATAGGCGTCAATTATCTGCAGACTTGTGAATGCGCGCAGGGTGATGACGCGTCCGGGGTTCGCGCTGTCGCCGCAGGAATTCGCGGCGTACTGCGTGACGGTAAAACGAGTTTTTCAATCGAATATCCCTGTCATTCCCCAACGCAACAGCGCTGGTTCCTGATGACGGTAACGCCGCTCGGAGATGACACACGGAGCGGCGCCGTTGTGATGCACTTGGACGTCACGGCAGTGCGGGAGGCCGAAGAAGAAGCGCAATTGATTGTCAATTCATCGCTAGATGCTGTGGTGGCAATGGACGCAACAGGTCGCGTCACCGCCTGGAACACACAGGCAGAGAAGACCTTTGGGCGAGCACACCAGCAAACGGTTGGCCAGTTATTGACGGAGACGATTATCCCAGTGCGCTATCGCGAAGCACATACGCGGGGCCTGCGCATGTTTCTTGAAACCGGTGAGGGACCGATACTTAACAAGCGGTTAGAAGTCTCGGCACTTCACCAGGACGGACACGAATTTCCTGTGGAACTGGCCATCGTGCCGGTCAGGCACCAAGGCACGTGGATATTCAATT
Organism: Betaproteobacteria bacterium; assembly: GCA_043756275.1. GTDB lineage: Bacteria > Pseudomonadota > Gammaproteobacteria > Burkholderiales > Usitatibacteraceae > UKL13-2. The sequence goes on from JAYURJ010000279.1 coordinate 1,686, forward strand.
CTTTCATTCGAGACCTCACCGAACAAAAGCGCAGTGAAGCCGCGTTGCAGCGCTTCGCAGCGGCAATGGACGCGACGCCGGATGCGATCTATCTGGTCGATCGCGCCAGTATGAGTTTCATCCATTTCAATGAGGCAGCCTGTCGCATGCGCAACCAGACCCGTGAGGAGCTTTTCGCCCTGGGCCCGGCAGGCATGCTTGGGTATTCGCGCGCCGAGCTTGAGCACATCTATGACGACATCATCGCCAGCGGCAAGCCGGCAGAACCATTGGAAATACTTCGGCAGCGCAAGGACGGCTCGCAACTGTGGGTCGAATTGCGCCGCCAGGCACAGCGCTCCGGGGACGGCTGGCTGATTGTCACCATGGTGCGCGACATCACCGAGCGCAAAAAAATTGCGGCCGAATTGCTGGAAAGCGATCGCCGCTTCAGCGACATGATGGACAATATCGAACTACTGTCGATCGTGATTGATCCGGAGAGCAGGATTGTCTACTGCAACGATTATTTTCTCGCGCTGACGGGTTGGCGGCACGACGAGTTGCTCGGTACGAATTTTGTCGATTTGATCATACCGCCTGATTTGAGGGACGAGGTGCGGGATGTACACTTGGAGATGCGCGCCGACCTTCCCGCGGCGCGGCATCACGAGAACGAAATACTCACACGTGCCGGCGAGCGACGCCTTATCCGCTGGAATAACACCATGTTGCGTTCGTCGGCAGGTGAGGTGATCGGCACGGCGAGTATCGGCGAAGATATCACTGAGCGGAAACGAGCGGAGGAGGAAATATTGCGACTCAACGCCGATCTTGAGCATAGAGTGAAAGCGCGCACGGTTGAACTGGAAGCGGCCAACGAAGAACTGGCTGCATTTGACTATTCCGTTTCGCATGACCTGAAAGCACCGATCCGGCACGTCGAAGGCTACAGCACCATCCTGCGCGAGGAATACGGCGAAAAGCTCGACGCGCGGGGCCGCGATTACCTGCAAAAAATGCAAAGCGCCGGGGAGCGAATGGGCCAGCTCGTCGATG
>JAYURJ010000280.1:0-2718 GCA_043756275.1 Betaproteobacteria bacterium
GCAATTTCCGGATCGCGGCGCGTTTCATAAGCTTTTCTTAGCGTGGCAAGCGCCTCGTCCACGCGCCCCGTGCGGAACTGCACCCAGCCCAGACTATCCTGAATAAAAGCGTCGTCCGGCGAAAGACTCAGGGCCTTCGTTACGAGCGCATAGGCCTCGTCGAGCCGCTTGTTCCGGTCCGCGAATGTGTAGCCGAGGGCATTGTAGGCTTGGGCATGATCGGGCTTTAGTTCGATAACTTTCCGTAAATCCGCTTCCAGCACGTCGAATTTGCCAATTTTCTCAGCAACCATCGCGCGGTCGTAAAGCAGATCCGATATATCGGGATTTTTAATGATCGCATCGGACAAAGCGTCGAACGCTTCGTTAAAGGCCTTCGCGTCCCGCAACAACTGCGCTTCGGCAAGAATGAGCTGAACCCGCGTCTCCGGCGCATCGCTCTGGGCCGCCTGCGCATCCTGCAGAAATTTGCGGCCTGCCGGCATGCCATCGCGCTTGGCCATGACTGCGGCTATTTTTAATTGCGCGGTCACGAAATAGTCGCCGTTCTTTACCTTCCCATACCAATCAATCGCGTCAGCGGGCCGCTTTTGTAGCTCTGCAACCAGTCCAAGATTGAAGTAGACGGGGCTAGTGTCGGCTGGTTTGAGTTCAATCACTCGCTTGAATTGGGACTCCGCGTCTGCGTAATCCTCGACCTGCTGGGACAATAAACCAATCGCGTAAGGAATCTCGGCATCGAGGGGTTTATTTTTAACCGCCAGCCGGAATTCTTCACGTGCCGGTAAATAGTTTTTTTGCGCCGCCAATAATCTGGCATAGGCCACGCGCACCTCCGCTGCCGCCGGGTGGGACTTCAAATATTGCTTCAGGAAATTGGCGGCGCTTTCGTCGGATGTAACGCGCAAAATCTGCGACTTTAATATTGCCGCCTGCGCCCAGCCCGGACGCTTCCTATCGGCCTCGTCGATCGCCGCAAGCGCCGCTTTGCTGTCTTTCGCAATAATACTTGCCTGCGCGATGGCGAAATGCGCCTCGGGCAAATTAAGGTGTGGCTTCGCCAACTCATTCACTACTGTCGCCACGGCAGCTTTGTCGGAAAATCTCGACAGGAGCGCGGAAAGCTGCATCAATACGCCCGCTGTTCTTTGCGGTTGCGCAAGCAGGCGAATCAAAGGCAATCTTGTCGTTTCAAGCGTCCCTTGATTGCCGGTGATCGCGGCTAGCGCCTGGCGTGCAACCATTGAATCAGGCTCAAGCTCCAGCCACAAAGTGGTCGCTTCCAGTGCTGAATCCATTTGTCGTGCCTGAAATGCGATTTCCACCGCGCGTCTCGCCACGCGTGGATCGCGCGTGCGTTGCGCCAAATCGATCATTCCGCGTAATGCCAGGCCCGCGCGGCCTCGTTGACCGGCAATTTCCGAGATCAGATACTGATATAGCAACTGATCGGTAAGTCCAGTGTCCTTGACTTTGGTTGCATCGGCAGATGCCGGCGCTTCCCGCGCATGAGCAGTCGCACAATCGGGCAAACCAGGTAGAACGACGACGAATAACGCGATGGCAACGATACTTTGACGGTTCAGGTTCATGGCACGATGGGAGAGCGAAAAAGGATAACTGAGGAGGTGTCCAAAACAGCAACAGTGAGTCTGCTACGCGGTACAAGTGACACGAATTTTCCCCTCGATAGAATGCACCAAACTTCACTTAATAAGGTGTCGTACCGTCACATTGTCCCTACGCATCATAGTCGTTAATCGAGTAGCAGACATACTCGCTACAATACAGACTGTTCTCCCTTCAACGAGTTCCCATGCCCGAATTGCCGGAAGTCGAAACCACACGCTTGGGACTACTGCCGAAAGTTCAGGGTAACCGCATCTTCAGTGTGACGGTACGGGACCGGCGATTGCGCTGGCCAATTCCCAACAATCTCGGCAACCAGTTATCTGGCAAGACCGTTGTCGACATTGCGCGGCGCGGCAAGTACCTGCTTTGGGATTGCCGTGCCGATCATGGTCGCGCCGATGGTATCGGCCAGGGCCGCACCATGCAACGCGGCTACCTGCTCAGCCACTTAGGTATGTCCGGGTCATTACGCCTGATCAGCGCGGGGGAGTTTGAGCAGTCACCTCAGAAGCATGATCATCTCGATATCAGCTTCAACAACGGTATCACCGTTCGCTATACCGATCCCCGACGCTTCGGTGCGATGTTATGGATCGCGGGGGCTAAACTAACGCACCCGTTACTCGATGCACTTGGGCCCGAACCGCTGTCGGAAGGTTTTAGCGGAACACATTTGCATGCCGCAGCCAGGGGACGAAGTGTAAGCGTGAAAGAGTTCATCATGAACAGCCAGGTCGTGGTTGGTGTTGGCAATATCTATGCTTCCGAGTCCTTGTTCCGCGCTGGTATTCACCCCAAGCATGCGGCGGGCAAGGTGTCGCGGCCGCGTTGGGACCGCTTGGCCGATGCCATCAAAACCACACTGCAAAAAGCCATAGATGCGGGCGGCTCGTCGTTGCGAGACTATGTTCAGGCGAACGGTGAACTGGGTTATTTTCAAGTGAGTGCGTTCGTCTATGATCGCAATAACTTGCCCTGCAGGGTTTGCAACACCCCAATCCGCGCGTTAAAGCAAGGCCAGCGTTCGACGTATTTTTGCCCGCACTGCCAGAAGTAAAATACTTGAACGATGACAATGCGTAGAAC
>JAYURJ010000281.1:0-2716 GCA_043756275.1 Betaproteobacteria bacterium
GATGAACAAATACTGCAGGGCCTGCTCGCGAGTCTGGGGCTGTGCCTGATGTTCTACAGCCTGTTGCAATGGGCGAGCCTGCGCGAAAATCTGTACCTCAAGTATGCATTGCTAATTTTTTCCAGCGTGCTTTTTTCAGTGCATTTCTTTGGTATCGGCGAGCTATACCTGTGGACGGACAACAACTGGATTGAAAAACATCTTGCCGGCATCAGTGCGCTAATGGCCTCCTGCGGAACCGCGTTGTTCGTCGAGGATGTGCTGGCGCAGGACATGGGCCGACGGCTGCGGCAGGCAACGAAGATTCTCGCCGGTGTATTGGCGTTTGCGGCGTTCGCGCACGCGCTCGACTGGATCGATATCCACGCGGTCAGCGTCGTCATGGGCACGCTCGGGCTGATGCCCTCGCTGCTCGGTATGCCCGGCGTCATCACCCGCATGCGACGCGGTGACAGTGTGGGTTTTTATTTTCTGCTGGCATGGGTTGGCTACTTCGTGGCCAGCGCCGTCATGGTTGGTGTGGTCAAAGGTTATGTCGGTGTGACGTTTTGGACGATGCATGCGTTTCAGATTGGCGCGACTTTCGACATGCTTATTTTCATGCGTATCGCAACACTACGTTCGACGGCCGTGCACATCGCGGCCCAACGCGCGGCACAGGAAAATGCGGCCCTGCATTCCCTCGCCCACACCGACCCGCTGACCGGCCTGCTCAACCGTCGGGGTCTTAACAGCACGCTCACGCTGGCGCTGCATAGTTGCACACCGGAAAAAATACTCGCCGTCTACATGCTCGATCTGGATCGTTTCAAGCTTGTGAACGACCAGTTTGGCCATAACGTCGGTGATGAGTTACTCGAAATCGTGGCCAGTCGTTTACTGGCCACGATGCGCGCGGGTGACGGCATCGCGCGCTTGGGCGGAGACGAGTTTGTCGTGACGGCTGGCGGCTTGCAAAGCGACGCTCAGGCGACGGAACTGGGCGTTAAATTGCTGACGGCATTGCAAGAACCGTTCGCACTCAGCCAGCACACCTGCAACGTCGGCGTGACCATCGGCTACGCGCTGGCACCGACCGACGGCCTTCACGCCGAGACGCTGCTCAAGCTGGCTGATGCGGCGATGTATGCGGGAAAACAGAGTGGCAGAAATTGTCTACGCCGCGCAGCGGTAGCGGGTGCTGAATAACTTACCGGCGCGCTGCGGTTGGACCATCGTAAAGCGGACGCAGAAAGTTTTTATCCAGAATCCATTGAACCGATTTTTTCACGATCCGCTTTATTGCACGGGCGACTTGGTGCGCATCGACGAAAACGCCGATTACCTGTTTCTGGGCCGCGCCGATGATCAGATTAAGTTTCTCGGTTATCGCATCGAGCTGGGTGAAATTGAAGCGTCGCTCGTCGGTATCGAAGGCGTGCACGAAGGCGTGGTGGTATTTAACAACAGCGCAAACGAATCCGAGCGCGAGCTTGGCGCAATGGTGAGTCTGGATGATGGTTTTGATCTGGATGCGTTGCGACTAGCTCTGCAAAAACGGTTACCCGCTTATATGGTGCCGACCCGCTTCAAAATCATTACGGACGATTTCCCGCGCACGCCGAACGGCAAATATGATCGCAAGCAGACGCTGAAAAAAGTGTTTGGCGGTTAACGCCGTCCCTGCTTAATCCACGTACCGCACCGTCACCACTGGGCTTCCGCCAGTCAGCTCGGCATGCAGTATTGAATACTCCGGCACTTCCACCCAAGTCGATGTATCGCGGGTGAGCGGTTCGGAAGCCACAATGATCGAGTCCGCATTTTCAGCGCCGCCGCTCATGCGCCACTCCTGATTGCCAAGGCCGTCGTCGTGCATGCCGTAATCGCGGCCCAGCGTATACCAAAGGCTCAGATAATTCAGGTTGGCCTCATGCACACGCGCCGGATCGTCGGTCGCGTAGCAGCCGAAATCGAAACAGTAGCGAACAGCGGCGAGCTGCGTGCCGTCGGCAATAAACAAATTTACCGATGACGAGTGCGCAATGCCCAATTGCGCACGCACTGCGCGAAGGATCGTGATCGCGCGCTCAATCGCGACCAGAAGTTCCTCGCGCGTGGCGTGTCGTCCGGGATCAGGCAGCGCCGAAACAATAAGCGCGTAGATCCATTCGCTATCGGTGGTGCCGCGAATTTCGGTCAGAAATTCCGGACGCACGAACGGCACCAGCAGCGGCTTCATCTCCGACATGCGCGCCAGATCACCGTTATGCGCCAGCGACAGCGGCACGCCGGGGAACTGAAACGGGTGCACGTTTTGCAACGAGATATCGACCGTCGTGCTGTAGGCCACGCCACGCACATGCCCCAGCACGCATGAAGCGCGCACCTTTTCAGCCATGTTCTTCAGGTTGCGATCGAACACCGGCAACGATGGCGAGCCGTACATAAAGGGTGCCGCTGGCGAATGCGAGCCCGGGTCCCACGCGCGCAAGCCAAACCCGGCAAGATTCAGCAGATGCAACATCTTTGGCATATAGCTCTGCCGCACCAGCGCGGAATCGGGCTGATAAAGCAAATGGTCCAGCAGCACAGGCTGGCCTAAATAAAGGAGGGCGCGGCACATGGTTTGATTACACAAGATTATGAAGCACAATGAACGTTGTAAACTCCAATAGACTTCTGATTAAGTTAAATTTGAATGTGGTTCGATGCTTCGACAGGCTCAAGAACGAAA
>JAYURJ010000282.1:0-23787 GCA_043756275.1 Betaproteobacteria bacterium
GAAGTCCCGCAGCGCTTCTGCGTAGCCTTGCGCCAGAGATTCTCCGCTTACCTGCGACACATAGCCGGCGGGTGCTGCGGGAGCCACCGGCTTGTTCCAGCCGCCGCGTTCGTTCAGCCAACGTTGCGCGAGTTCGCGCGGCGCGATGCCAATATGATGCGCAATGGCAGCCTGGTCGCGTACCAGCCATTCGTGAATGATGCGATTGTCCTTGCACACACAATCAGCGATCGTTCGCACCTGAATCCTGTTGCCGGTTGGCCTGCCAAAAGCCCCCTTGCCTAGATGCGTCATGGTCGAGATGATCCGATGTGAACTCAGGTAGCCGTCCTCTGCATCGCCTGACTGGATGATGTCTTCGGCCAACAAACGGCGATCCGGGAATGCGGCAAGCGTGGCCTTCGTGCCGTTGATCACGTCTTCCACGCTGGTCGTCACCGATGAGGGGGTCTCCACCACGCACGGATCGGAATAGTACCGGTGAATATCATCGATGCGCCGCCCTTCCCAGATACGCTCGGTGATCACCCGGATGTAGTGGTCAAGATCGCGAAATTCGGGGTCAAATCCTGTCATGCCTGCTCCGCGCTCACCGCTCATGTTTTCACCTTTACTGGCGATTCCGACACCAACATGGCGTCGAATTCTTGTTGAATGTGTACTGCGCATGCAATCATAACCGACAATGTGGATCGTGAAAATGCTTTTACAGCAGCTACCGGCTAGATGAAATGTTATCTTATGTCGGCTTGCATTCGCAGTACAAAATGAGTCAGAATACGTGTTGGACTTAGGTAAACGTGTGGTGCACAGGTTAGGACGCAGCGGTGACACCGCTATTTATATACTCAGGAAGAAAAACCCATGGTGCAGTATCTCAAGCAGGGAAAACCCGCCGAGCAAAAGGCCGAGATTGCGGCGAGCGTTCGCACGACCGTCGAAGCAATTCTCGACGACATCGAAAAACGTGGTGAAGCTGCGGTCCGCGAATACTCCACGAAATTCGACAAGTGGACACCGCCGTCGCTCCGCCTGAGTGACAATGAAATTTCCGCATGCATCCAATCGCTGCCGAAGCAGGCTATCGAAGACATCCGCTTTGCGCAGGCCCAGATCAAACGCTTCGCCCAAGTCCAAATGCTGTCGATTCGGGATGTCGAAGTTGAAACGCTTCCCGGCGTGGTGCTGGGGCACAAGAATATTCCGGTTAACTCGGTGGGCTGCTACGTGCCCGGCGGGAAATATCCGCTGCTAGCCTCGGCGCACATGGGGGTGCTGACGGCCAAAGTTGCGGGTGTTAAGCGTGTTATCGCGTGCGCCCCGCCCTTTGAGGGAAAACCTTCTGCGACGATCGTTGCGGCGATGGCAATGGCTGGTGCAGATGAAATTTATGTGGTCGGCGGCGTGCAGGCGGTGGCAATGATGGCCTTGGGCACCGAGACGGTGAAGCCCGTCGACATGCTGGTGGGGCCGGGCAACGCGTTTGTGGCGGAAGCCAAACGCCAACTCTATGGGCGCGTCGGCATCGATCTGTTCGCGGGGCCGACCGAGACCATGGTGATTTGTGACGACACGGTCGATGCGGAACTGGTCGCGGTAGATCTGCTTGGCCAGGCGGAACACGGTCCGAACTCGCCTGCCGTGTGCATTACCACAAGCAAGAAAATCGCGGCAGAGTTACCCGCGCAAATTGCAAGCGTGCTTACGCGGCTCGCCACACGCGACATCGCGAGTGTGGCCTGGCGCGATTATGGGCAGATTATTCTGTGCGAGTCCGACGAAGAAATGCTGCAGGAAGCCGAACGCATCTGTTCCGAGCACGTGCAGGTCATGACTAAAAATCCGGATTGGTTTTTGGCCCGCATGACGAACTACGGCGCATTGTTTTTGGGCCACCGCACCAATGTATCGTACGGCGACAAGGTGATTGGCACCAACCATACGCTTCCCACCAATGGCGCGGGTCGCTACACGGGCGGGCTGTGGGTCGGAAAATTCATCAAGACGCATACCTACCAGCGCGTGCTGACGGATGAAGCGTCGGTACTCATTGGCCAATACTGTTCGCGCCTTTGCGAACTCGAACACTTTGCCGGCCACAAGGAACAGGCCGACATTCGTGTCCGGCGCATGGGCTGATGCGGGCATCTGCACCCGCTATGGTCGTCAACGGTTAGCCCGCAGAAGCACGAAAAAGTACAACAAAAGGAAACCAATTGTCCCTTTCAACCCAACTGCGCGAGCGCCTCGTTCAATACAGCGAATTGCGGCCCTGCACCAACGCGTTCATCGATGCCCGCAGCCCCGGCAGCGACAAGAAAGAAAACTTCACCATCATCGGGCCCGGTGTGGCTGAAAATCCCCACCAGTATGTACACATCAATGAGCCGCACGGCTTCAATATCGGCGGCGCACGCCAGCCGCCGGGTTGCACCAATTCGTTGCACAGCCACCAGAGCGAAGAAGTGTTCATCGTGCAGGAGGGAACGTGGCGTTTTTTCTGGGGTGAGCACGGCGATGCGGGCGAAGTGCTGCTGGAAGCAGGCGACACTATTTCGATTCCCATCAATGTCTTCCGCGGATTCGAAAATGTCGGGACGGATGTCGGCTTCATGTTCGCGGTACTCGGCGGCGACGATCCGGGGCGGGTGCACTGGGCACCACATGTCATCATCAATGCGCGCGGATTCGGACTGGTATTGCTGGACAACGGCAGTCTGGTCGACACCACACTTGGCGAGACCGTGCCGCAAGGTGCCCTTGTCGTGCATCCATCTACCCGGAAGGACATCGCCTATATCCGCACGCCAAGCGTTGAGGAAATGACGGGCAATGTGGTGCGGCATGCGGCTGTGCGCGGCAATGCCGCCTCACCACTGGCAAACTCGGGCGTAAGAGAGGCGTCAATCATTGGCGTGGGGCAAACCTCGGACGGATTTACAGCGGCACCGATTGACACCCCCCATGATTTCACGCTGCGACGGCTCGCGCTTGATGCGGGCGCAAAAATCGCATTGCATGTTCGCGACTGCGTGGAAGTTTTGCTCGTGCATCGCGGGCAGGTACTTTGGCGCAACGACGCAGGCGAGAGCGTACAACTCGATGCGGGCGACACCTTCACCGTGCCTCGCGGAATGGCTCGCGCAATCGATGCCGTGACGGCGGCAGAAATTTACGTCGTTCGCGGCGGCAACGATCCTGGGCCAGTACACGTGCTGCCGAATCGAATCGCGTAACGTGGTGCCAACGCTGTTGTTCCTGCCGGGAACACTTTGCGATGCGCGTGTGTGGCATGAAACCCGCCAGGCGCTGCGCGAGTGGCCTTGTGCATTTGTGGATTACCGATTCGAAACGAGTATTTCCGCGATGGCGGCAGCCGCCCTTGATGAGGCGAAGGGATCCATCATTCCCATCGGCATTTCAATGGGTGGGATCGTCGCACTCGAGCTTTGGCATCAGGCTGCTGGACGGATTGTCGCGATGGCCTTATTCGATACCGATCCCGGTGCCGATACACCGGAGCGACGGGTGAAGCGAGATGCACAGGTCAACACAGCCAAGCGCGGAGATTTTCGCGCGATGATCGAGTCGCAATTGGCACCGACCTATTTTTCCCAGACGCGTTCCATCGACCATACGCTGCGCGCGTCGGACGAATCGCTGCACAAGATCGTGGTCGAAATGGCGCTCGATCAGGGTGCCGACGCGTTCGCTGCGCAGGCCAACGCACTAGCCACACGAACAGACGCCTGGCCGCTGCTTGAAGGCATCAACGTGCCCACCCTGATCGCATGCGGTGCAGAGGACCGCATCTGTCCTCCCCAAACCCATGTGCGCATGGCGGCGCAACTGCCGATGGGGATGGCGACCTTCAGAACGATTGCCGGTGCCGGACACCTTTCGCCACTTGAGCAACCCGAGACCACTACGCGTGTGCTGCAAACCTGGCTGGACCACCTCGTGTCTAGACGAGGTGAAGGGCTTTACGCTACCGCCCGGACGGTTGCTTCGGCAACGGCATCAGTTAAAAAGTAACTGCGGCGACATTGGCATTTTGCGTGCAACGCAGCTGGCGAGAATTGCCGTCAGCGGAAGCAGCACAACCAGGGCAACGATAAACCGCAGCGGATGCGGCATGTCCACCGCGTTTGTACATTTCTCGCTCAAATCCTCGCTCGCGGGAAGCGATGCACGCCGCGATTATTGTTACGCCTTCCCCGACTTCTTCAACACCACCGGCTCGACCAACACGGTTTCGCCCGCATTGCCCATCCAAATCTGCCCATCCTGCAAGGTCGCGTTGATCTGCATATTGCGGTCGGCCATTTTCGCCAGCGCCTGCGTGGCGTCAATCGGAATGTCGATGACTGCTAGATTGTCGTGCCGCGCAAGCGCCGCCTGGTTCTGCGCCCACCAGATACCGACGCCGCGTCCGCCGTACGTCAGCAACACCACGCGCCGCGCCCGCCCGCAGGCCTTGCGCAGTTCGCGTTCGTCCGGCAGGCCGACATCGATCCAGCATTCTATATTGCCGGTGAGGTCTTTCAGCCAAAGCGCCGGCTCGTCATCCGCAGAAAGGCCGCGACCGTAAGTGAGCGCTTCGTCTGCGAACATGGCGAAGGCCAGCAGGCGCACCATCATGCGTTCGCTGGTCTCGGAGGGATGGCGCGCCAGCGTGAGGGCGTGGTTGCCGTAATAGCCGCGATCCATGTCGGAAACAGCCAGATCCACTTTATGGACCGTGGCCTTTAGTGCCATCGGCTATTTCTTTGCAAGTGCTTTGGTCAGCAGCTCGGCGGTGACATCGCTGAGCGATTTCTGGTCTTTGTCGGCGAGTGCGCGAATCTGATTGATCAGGTCGCCATGCAGTTTGACGGCGAACGGCACGAGGCCTGCCTCTTGATCGCGTTTCCGCTGTTCGCGCTTGTCCGGCAGATTGGCGGCATCCTTGCCGAAACGGTCGGGGATGGAGCTCAGCTTCATGTTGCCTGAGAGTTTGGTGCCCTTGAGTTTTTCGAGGTCGGTTTTTTTCATGGTGTTTCCAATGTCAGGGCTAAAGCACCATTTTACGCTTACGGCTTCGCAATCCCGCAGACAAGCGCTAACATCGTGGCATGGGAAGCAAGGAAACTTGGGAGTTGCTGAGCTTTATCGTCACCGTCATCGGCCTGCCGTTGGCGATTACGGTATTCCTGTGGGAGCAGCGCCGCGAGCGCAATAACGAGGAAGAAGAGGAATACCAGCTCTTAGCTGATGCTTATAACGATTTCCTCAAGGTAGTGCTGGATAACTCAGACCTGCATCTGCGCAGCCACGCCACTACCAGCAATCTGACGCCCGAACAGGAAGAACGCATGCTGGTGATTTTCGACATGCTCATTTCGCTGTTTGAGCGCGCCTATCTGGTCGCGTATCAGCCAAATATGTCCGGTGAAAAAGCGCGACGCTGGAATTCGTGGGAAGACTACATGCGCGAATGGTGCCGCCGCGATGAATTCCTCAATCGGCTACCCACACTGCTGCGCGGCGAAGATCCCGAGTTTTCGGCGTACATCATGCGTTTGGCGCTGGAAGAGAAGCCGGATCATTTGCGCACTCGAGAACTCGTCTAACGCGCTTTACTCGCGGCGCGTCACAAGACCTGTTGGCGAAAGGCGCAAACCAGCGCTTCTGTTCGTCGCTATGTGCGCTAGCAAACAGTAGCGACAAATGATTTGGCGCAGACTGGTTGCAGGAAAATCATGAACGCCAAGACCGACCACCTCCATAACCTCGGGCAACAGCTCTGGCTGGACAATATTAGCCGTGAGTTGCTCAACAGCGGCACACTTGCCAGATATATCGCAGAGTTGTCGGTGACCGGATTGACATCAAATCCGACCATATTCGAGCATTCAATCGGTAACAGCACTGTCTACGACGAAGCGATCCAAAAGGCCGCTGCTGTGGGCGAGTCAGATGAAGCGATTTTCTTCGAGCTGGCGCTCGACGACCTGAAACGAGCCGCCGATTTGTTTCGTCCGCAGTTTGATGCAACTGATGGTCTGGAGGGCTGGGTCTCGCTCGAGGTTTCGCCGTTGCTGGCACACGACGCGGCCAATACGGTCAAGGCCGCTGCAGAGCTGCATTCTCGCGCTGCACGCCCAAACCTGTTTATCAAGATTCCGGGGTCGTCCGAAGGGATCAAAGCGATCGAGCAATCGATTTTTGACGGCATTCCCATCAACGTCACATTGCTGTTTTCTCGTGAACATTACATCGCGGCCAGTGAGGCGTACATGCGCGGTATAGAGCGTCGTTTAGACGCGGGGCTGGACCCGAAAATAGAGTCAGTCGCTTCGTTGTTCGTGAGCCGCTGGGATGTAGCCGTGAAAGAAAGGTCAGCACCGCAATTTCACAACCGGCTTGGCATTGCGATGGCAATGCGAACGTACCATGCGTATCGGCAATGCGTTCAGTCGGCACGTTGGCAAAAATGTGCGGCGGCAGGCGCGCGACCACAACGTTTACTCTGGGCCAGCACCGGCAACAAAGACCCTGCCGCACCTGACACACTCTATATCGACGCGCTCGCTGCATCGCACACCATCAACACCATTCCAGAGAAGACCCTGCTCGCATTTGCCGATCACGGCAAGGCAGGTTTGCCGTTGCCTGCGGATGGCGGCTTTGCCGACGAAGTGCTTGAGGAGTTCAGGCGCGAAGGGTTTGATGACGAGGCACTCGCCTCGCGCTTGCAGCAGGAGGGTGTTGCGGCATTTGCGAAATCATGGCGCGGGTTGATGTCGAGGATCCGCGGAAAGCGTTTGCCCTCGGCGACATCAACATCTGAATGAACGAGGCGCCACAAAATATTCTCGTCATCAATGGCGGCTCATCTTCCATCAAGTTCGCTTTGTATTCGCCAAGCCCGAATTTGCACACAACATTCAGGGGTCAGATCGAACGCATAGGCATGTCCGGGCCGATGTTCAGCGTTCAGGGTTCAGACCACACTGAAACCTTCACGCGGCAGGTTGATGCTCATGACCACGCCGCTGCCATCGCGTTGCTGATGGACTGGATTTCGGCGCGCCAAAAAAGTGAGGATGGCGGTTTGACCGCGGTCGGGCATCGCATCGTTCACGGCGGCTCGAAGTATGTTGAGCCCCAGCGACTTGCGCCACCATTGCTGGACGAGCTACGTCAGCTCACAGCACTTGCTCCAGCGCATTTGCCCCACGAAATCCAGTTGTTGGAAACGATACAAAAGCGCTATCTGCTTTTGCCGCAGGTTGTCTGTTTCGATACCGCCTTTCACCGCGATCTGCCGGATGTCGCGCGGATGCTGGCCATTCCGCGCCGGTATCTCGACCAAGGGGTACGACGATACGGATTTCACGGCCTGTCGTATCAATTTCTGATGAGCGAACTGAACAGTATCGATCGCGCCGAGGCAGCGGGCAGGATCGTTCTCATCCATCTTGGTAATGGTGTCAGTCTTGCCGCCGTACGCGACGGCAAATCGATCGACACCAGCATGGGATTCACACCCATGTCAGGCGTCATGATGGGCACACGTTCAGGAGATGTGGACCCTGGTCTTGTCGGGTTTTTCGCGCGAACCGAGGGGTTCGATGCCAAGCAGTTCGATGTCATGGTGAACAGCAAGTCCGGCCTGCTCGGCGTTTCTGAGACCAGCGCCGACATGCGCGAACTGCTGGCGCATGAAATTGAAGACCATCGCGCAGCGGAAGCCATCGCATTGTTTTGCTATCAGATCAAAAAATGCATCGGGTCTTTCGCGGCGGCACTGGGCGGGCTGGATACGCTCGTATTCACAGGCGGGATGGGTGAAAAGTCACCCGTCGTACGCGCACGCATTTGCGAGGGGCTCGGTTTTCTCGGTATCCAGCTGGACGCCACGCGCAATGAGACAAATGCAGCCGTAATTTCTGCCGATGCGGCGGCCGCAAAGGTCAAGGTTCGCGTGATACCTGCCAATGAAGAAATCGTCATCGCTCGTGCGGTCTGCCGCATCGTTGGAATCTCGGAAGGATGAATATGCCCAATACAGAATTGCTGACCAAAATAGATGCCTATTGGCGCGCCGCCAATTACCTGTCGGTCGGACAGATGTATCTGCGCGATAACCCATTGCTGAAAGTGCCACTGAAACTTACGCACATCAAACGCATGCTGCTTGGGCATTGGGGTACCACGCCCGGACAAAATTTCATCTACGTGCATTTGAATCGCATCATCAAAGCGCACGACCTCAATATGATTTACATTTCCGGCCCCGGTCACGGTGGCCCGGCGCTGGTCGCCAACACCTATCTCGAAGGCACCTACTCCGAGGTATATCCAGACATTAGCCGGGACGAGGCGGGCCTCAAAAAACTATTCACGCAGTTTTCATTTCCAGGCGGCATTCCCAGCCATGTATCCCCCGAATGTCCGGGCTCGATGCATGAGGGTGGTGAGTTGGGTTACTCTCTCAGCCACGCGTTTGGGGCGGTGTTCGACAATCCGGAATTAATCGTCGCCTGCGTCGTCGGCGATGGTGAGGCCGAAACCGGGCCGCTCGCCACCGCCTGGCATTCCAACAAGTTTCTTGATCCCGTGACCGATGGTGCGGTGTTGCCAATACTCCATCTGAACGGCTACAAGATTGCCAACCCGACCATCCTTGCGCGCATTAGTCGTGAGGAACTTGAACAGTTGTTCCGTGGCTATGGCTGGACGCCTTACTTTGTCGAAGGGTCGGACCCAGCGCTGATGCACAAGACCATGATGGAAACGCTCGATTCAGTGGTTGAGCAAATCAACAAAATTTACCATCACGCTCGCAACGGCGGAGGGGCCGTGCGCCCGCGCTGGCCGATGATTATCCTCAATTCACCCAAGGGCTGGACCGGCCCGAAGGTGGTGGACGGTCGTCAGATTGAAGGAACCTTCCGTTCGCATCAGGTGCCGCTTTCCGATCTGGCTGCCCATCCCGAACATCTGGCGCTGCTGGAAAACTGGCTCAGGAGTTATCGGCCCGAGGAACTCTTCGACACGCAAGGCCGGTTGAACCCTGAACTCGCCGAACTTGCCCCCCAAGGCGAGCGGCGCATGGGTGCCAATCCGCATGCCAACGGTGGCATGCTTCTGCACGATCTGGCCATGCCTGATTTCCGTGAGTATGCATTTGATGTGCCAACGCCCGGCGTGCGCGGCCACGGCGATACGCGTGTGCTCGGACCATTCTTGCGCGATGTGGCTTCACGCAACGAGAAGCAACGCAACTTTCGTGTTTTTGGCCCCGACGAGACGATCTCCAATGGCTTGGGCGCGCTCTTTGAAGTCACCAGCCGTCAGTGGGATACAACGATGTCACCAAACGACGAATTCCTGGCACCCACGGGACGGGTGGTGGAAATGCTCAGCGAGCATCAATGCGAAGGTTGGCTTGAGGGTTATCTGTTGACGGGCCGGCATGGATTGTTCAACTGCTATGAAGCCTTCATCCATATTGTCGATTCGATGTTCAACCAGCATGCCAAGTGGCTGAAGGTCGCTGCAACGCTGCCGTGGCGCCCCAAAATTGCATCGCTAAATTATCTGCTTGCCTCGCATGTCTGGCGGCAGGATCACAATGGTTTTACGCATCAGGATCCCGGCTTTATCGACCATGTTGTCAACAAGAAAGCCGAAATCATACGTGTGTATCTTCCGCCCGACGCGAACTGCTTGCTGTCGGTGATGGATCACTGCCTGAGGAGCCGCCACTACGTCAACGTTGTCATCGCAGGCAAACATCCATCGCCGCAATGGCTGGCGATGGATGTCGCCTCCCGGCACTGCGCTGCGGGGATTGGCATATGGCAGTGGGCCAGCAACGATTCAGGCTTTGAGCCGGATGTGGTGATGGCCTGTTGCGGTGATGTACCCACGCTGGAGACACTGGCCGCCGTTGCGATCATGCGCGAGCATCTGCCGGCGTTGAAAATAAGGGTGGTTAATGTGGTTGACCTGATGAAGCTTCAGCCTGCGACCAAGCATCCACATGGCTTGAGCGACGATGCGTTCGATACGTTGTTCACCAAAGACCGGCCGATCATCTTTGCATTCCACGGCTATCCGTCCTTGATTCATCGCCTGGCCTATCGCCGCACCAACCACCGCAATCTACATGTGCATGGTTATCAGGAGGAAGGCACCATCACAACTGCCTTTGATATGACGGTTCTCAACGGTCTTGATCGTTTCCATCTTGTCATGGATGTCATTGATCGTCTGCCACAGACGGGCACAATAGGAATCGACGTCAAACGCTGGCTTGAACTGAAACTTGTTGGGCACAAGCAGTACATCGACACGCATGGCGAAGATATGCCGGAAATCCGCGACTGGAAGTGGTTGGCCAGATAACTTCCAGTGACGACTTGCCAAGACCAGCTACGGGCGGGCTTCGCAGGCTAATAATGCTCTGGAAGCCGCACCGGTACTGCATCTACATACTAAGTGCAGCGCGCTCTGTGCGGCATCGCACAGACTTACTTGAATCACCGAAACATAATTTGCGCAGTAGTCCTGCATGCGCGACAGACGTATGCGTTAACTGTTATACGGCAGTAGTTTTTGGCGGACTATGCAATCGGTGATCAGTCCCCCAATTTCAAGCATTCGTGGCCTGCAGCACGGTCTGACGCGGGTTTGAAAATGATGGGCACAAGCGGGTGAGCCGACGAAGCGCCAATGTTCTTGTCTGCCTAACGAAATCCACGGTGCGTGGCTTCGCCACACCCCGTCAGGAAAGTGATCTTGCGATTGAAGGTGAACAGAAAAACCATTTCCCACAAATTGCGTAACTGGAGATCTCTCCTGAGGGGGGAAGGTTCCCAGCGCAGCACCCCTGTTGACGAGCAACCGCTGCGAACGCCGTTGCTCAGCGCCGACCAACTGGAGCAGTATGGCAAGACGCTGGCCGGTTCGCACCGACTGGCACCCGTAAGTGGACCCGATCAACTCCTGGCCAGACTTGCGGCAAACGAAGAAACGTTAATCGGCGTGTGCAATCAGCTCACTGCCGCAGTGTCCGCGAATCGCCGTGTCACGCCCGCTGCTGAATGGCTACTCGATAATTTCTATCTCATCGAAGAGCAAATCCGCACTGCTAAACGCCACCTGCCCAAAGGCTATAGCCGTGAATTGCCGCGCTTGGTGCGCGGACCTTCAGCCGGGTTGCCACGCGTATACGACATCGCGTACCAGACAATCTCGCATGGTGATGGACGAGTTGACCCTGAAAATTTCAACCGATTCGTCACCGCGTATCAGTCCCGCACGGCGCTCAAATTAGGCGAACTATGGGCCGTCCCGATCATGCTGCGACTCGCACTAATTGAGAATCTCGGACGTGTTGCGGTGCGCGTCTCCGACGGCATGAACGATAGAAATCTTGCCAGCACGTGGGCCGAGAGGATGATAGAGATCGCCGAACGAGATCCCAACAATCTGATTCTCGTCATCGCAGATATGGCGCGCTCTAATCCGCCCATGACGACTCAATTTGTTGCCGAGTTCGTGCGCCGCATGCAGGGACAAAGTGCTGCACTGGCCTTGCCGCTTACTTGGATTGAGCGGCTGCTTTCGCAGACCCACCAGACGATCGAACTACTGGTGGCGTCCGAAAACCAAAAGCAGGCTGCGGCACAGGTTTCGATCAGTAACAGCATCGCCAGTCTGCGCTTCCTGAGCGCGATGGATTGGCGGGAATTCGTCGAAACGATGAGCCTTGTAGAACATACGTTGCTTGATGATCCTGCGGGCAGCTATGGCGCGATGGATTTTGCAACGCGCGACCGATATCGACATGCGATTGAAAAGATCGCGAAGGAAAGCCAGTTCTCGGAGCAAGAAGTTGCCCGGACGGCGGTCCGCCTCGCCACCGACGCTTCAGGCAACTTGCAGCAGAGCGACCGCGAGACGCATGTCGGCTACTATTTAATCGACAAAGGTCTGCCGTTGCTCGAACGCGCGGTAGCGCGACGAGTTTCGAGGCCAGAATCACTGCGACGGTTCTGCAAGCGGCGACCGGTATTGCTGTATCTGGGCACGATTGCAGCGATCACGCTGGCGATTAGCGGCGCGCTTTTGATGGTGGCATATCGATCCGCGCTGCCGATGTGGGCGCTGTTTATCACGGCGATGCTGCTGCTTGTATCGGTCAGCCAATTGTCTGTAAGCCTCACAAACTGGCTGGCGACGCTGCTGATTGCGCCAGACCAGTTGCCGCGCATGGATTTTTCCCGAGGCATACCAGTCGAGTCGTGCACTCTCGTGGTGGTGCCCACCATGCTCACGAGCGCGTCGGGCATCGAAGAATTAGTGGAGGCGCTGGAAGTGCGATTCCTGGCCAATCGCGACGACAATTTGTACTTTGCGCTGCTCACCGATTTTCGTGACGCGGACCAGGAAACGCTCCCCGAAGATGAATCACTACTTCGTTTAGCCGAAGCTCAGATTATTTCGCTCAATGAGAAGTACGCTTCGGCTCGTCGCAACAATTTCTTCCTGTTCCATCGGCCCCGTCGCTGGAACGAGACTGAGCGAGTTTGGATGGGCTATGAACGTAAACGCGGAAAGCTCGCCGATTTGAATGCACTCCTGCGCGACGGCACTGGGGGGCACTTTTCGAAAGTTGTTGGCGAGTTCGCCACGCTTAACCGGATAAAGTATGTCATCACGCTCGACACTGACACGCAATTGCCGCGCGACGCCGGCCGGCAATTGGTTGGCACAATGGCGCATACCCTCAACCGCGCAGTTTTTGATGCTTTGAAGCAGCGCGTTACGGACGGCTATGGAATATTACAGCCGCGTGTGGCAGTGAGCATATCGGGCTCCAACCAATCGCGATACGCAAAATTATTCGGTAGCGAACCCGGCATCGATCCTTACACTCGTGCCGTCTCGGACGTCTATCAGGATGTGTTCGGCGAGGGTTCTTTTATTGGTAAAGGCATATACGACGTCGATGCTTTTGAGTTGGCGCTCAAGGGCTGCCTGCCTGAAAATCGCATCTTGAGCCATGACCTGCTGGAGGGCTGTTACGCGCGCACCGCCCTGTTAAGTGATGTGCATCTGTACGAAGACTATCCATCGCGATATGACGCCGACGTGAGCCGTCGACATCGCTGGATCCGGGGTGACTGGCAGATAGCGTCCTGGTTGCTGCGGCAACAGCCGACCGGTGGCCCGGATACAAACAGTAAGCGCCACCAAAACCCGCTGTCGATACTATCTCAGTGGAAGATTTTCGATAACTTGCGCCGGAGTCTGGTCGCCGCTGGCGTGACCGCATTGCTGCTGCTGGGCTGGACTGTACTTTGGCCTGGCTGGTTATGGACTTTTGTACCGCTGGGTATTTTCCTAATCCCTATTCTGGCGACATCAATTCTGGAGTTGTTCAAGAAGCCCGATGACATTTTGCTTAGGCAACATGTGACACAAGTATTACGCTCGGCGACCAATCAATTGACGCAGGCAGCATTTACCATCGCCTGTCTCCCCTATGAGGCAGCCTACAGTCTGGATGCCGTCACACGCACATGCTGGAGACTCGCCGTTTCGAGAAAACGTCTGCTCGAATGGATACCCTCCGGAGCCGTTACCCGTGCCGATAACAATAGCCTGTTCGCGACCTACCGGACGATGTGGGTGGCACCGGCTGTTGCAGTTTTCACGGCGAGCGGACTGGCATTAGGCGCCCCGTATTCACTGGCCGTTGCGTGGCCGATTCTGGCAGTCTGGGCATCAGCGCCAGCGATCGTGTGGTGGCTGAGTCGGCCGTTGGCGCACCGGGAAGCGAAACTCACGACCGAGCAAATTATTTTTTTGCGGAAAAATTCACGCAAGACTTGGGCTTTTTTTGAAACGTTCGTCGGGCCTGAAGACAATTGGTTACCGCCAGATAATTTTCAACACCATCCGGTCGGCGTGGTTGCGCATCGCACTTCGCCTACCAATATGGGCTTGGCCCTGCTCGCCAATCTATCTGCATACGATTTTGGCTATATCCCGCTTGGCACGCTAACTTTGCGCACTGCAAATACGCTATCGACAATGGCTGGTTTGGCGCGCTTTCGCGGACATTTTTACAATTGGTATGGCACACAATCGCTGGAGCCATTGAACCCGCCCTATATTTCTTCAGTCGATAGTGGAAACCTCGTCGGCCATTTGCTGACCTTGCGGGCCGGGCTACGTGCCCTGCCCGACGACAGCATCGTGGGGGTACGACTGTTTGACGGCCTGCTCGACTCGCTTAGCGTGCTCAATGATGTGTTGGGCCCCCCAACTGAAACGACGCATATTTTCTTCGACCAGTTGGAGAAGCAGCTCTCAACTATTCGCAGTACCCCGCCAACCACCCTTGCAGCAACCCGCATCTGGCTGACCGGGTTTGGGCAGTCCGCTGAGGCGCTGGCTGCCAGCCTTGATCGTGAAACTGCCGCTGTGGCAGATGGCGATGCGCAATGGTGGGCCGCAGCGCTGGTCTCGCAATGCCAACGTGTTATTGATGAACTATCTTTGCTCGCGCCGTGGATTGTGCTGCCGCTCGCATCGGACAGACTTCGTGAGTATATCGATGCCATTGAACCGCCTACCTTGCGCGAACTGGCGACAGACAAGTTTGAATGGCTGGGGGCCATTGAGCAGCAATTTGCACCCGGTGCGACACCTGACGAGCGCGCGTATCTGATTGCGGTGAGACAGGGCTGTGCAGAAGCGGGCCGCATTGCCTGTGAGCGAATATCCGATATTGAAGATCTGACTTTGCAGATTGGCTCGCTGACCGAGATGGAGGTTGATTTTCTCTACGACAAGACCCGGCATTTATTTAGTATTGGCTATAACGTCGCCGACGGTCGGCAGGACTCCAGTTATTACGACATGCTCGCGTCAGAAGCCAGACTGGGCAACTTTGTCGCGATCGCACAGGGGCTGGTGCCGCAGGAAAGCTGGTTTGCCCTTGGTCGTCTGCTTGCGCCCACTGGCGGCGAGCCTGCGCTACTATCGTGGAGCGGGTCGATGTTCGAATACCTGATGCCATTGCTCGTCATGCCAACGTTTGAAAATACGCTACTTGATCAGACATACCATGCGGTGGTGGCGCGACAGATTGCTTACGGGACGCAGCGCAATGTACCCTGGGGAATGTCGGAGTCCGGATATAACACGGTTGATGCTGCATTAAATTATCAGTATCGGGCGTTCGGGGTTCCCGGGCTTGGGCTCAAACGTGGGCTGGCCGATGACCTGGTGGTCTCGCCCTATGCATCGGCGTTGGCACTCATGGTCGCGCCGGAAGCCGCTTGCCGCAATCTGCAACGGCTCGCTTTAGAAGGGCTGGCGGGAAAGTACGGCTTCTACGAAGCCATCGACTACACCGCGTCACGTCTGCCGCGTGGACAGGCCAGCGCGGTGATCCGCTCGTTTATGGCGCACCATCAGGCAATGGTATTGTTGTCGCTTGCCTATCTGTTACTTGATCGGCCAATGCAAAAACGCTTCGTATCGGACACCATGTTTCAAGCGACGACCTTATTGCTTGAGGAGCGGGTTCCGAAGGTCGGTGCATTGCAGTTGTACACTGTCAGGTTCGCTGCCATGCACGCAATCGCGAACGATCAGGAAACATCAGTACGCGTCATTAACAGCGCCTCGACACCGGTACCGGAGGTGCAGCTTTTATCGAACCGGCATTATCGCGTAATGGTGACTAATGCGGGGGGCGGCTACAGCCGCTGGAAAGACCTCGCCGTGACCCGATGGCGCGAAGACGCCACCTGCGACAATTGGGGTACGTTCTGCTATCTGCGAGACGAAGCCACAGGCAAGTTCTGGTCTAATACGCATCAGCCAACGCGAAAAGTTGCAGATAGCTATGAGGCAATTTTTTCAGAAGGACGCGCTGAATTCCGTCGTCGCGATCTCGATTATGACACCCACACCGAGATAGTTGCTTCTCCAGAAGACCCGATTGAGCTGCGACGGGTGCACATCTGCAATCGCGCGCGCACCAGCCGCACCATCGAGGTCACAAGCTATGCCGAGGTAGTACTCGCCACACCGGACGCAGACGTGCTGCATCCGGCTTTCAGTAATCTTTTTGTACAAACGGAAGTCATTCATCAACGCCAGGCAATCCTTTGTACGCGCCGACCACGTTCGCGCGACGAGCAGCCACCCTGGATGTTCCACTTGATGGCCGTGCACGGCGCGAAAAGCGGTGAGGCTTCTTTTGAAACCGACCGCATGCAGTTTATTGGTCGCGGCCGCACCACTGCCTCGCCGATCGCACTTAGTAGCACTGCGGCACTCTCGGGCAGCGAGGGGTCGGTGCTTGATCCGATTGTGGCCATTCGACACCGGATCACGCTGGATCCCCAGCAAAGTGTGGTCATCGATATCGTCTCCGGCATTGGTGAAACACGCGACGCGGCCGTCACACTGATTGAAAAATATCAGGACAGGCATCTGGCTGATCGCGTTTTTGAACTGTCATGGACACACAGCCAGGTTGTGCTGCGGCAAATTAACGCCAGCGAAGCCGAAGCGCAGTTGTACACGCGTCTGGCAGGCTCAGTGGTCTACGCCAATGCCTCTTTGCGTGCAGATGCCGGCGTACTGATACGGAATCGCCGTACGCAATCAGGGCTATGGGGATACGCCATTTCTGGTGACTTGCCAATCGTACTGTTACAAATCAGCGACCCTGCCAACCTCGATCTGGTGAGACAGTTGGTCAAGGCGCACGCCTATTGGCGCATCAAAGGGTTAGTGGTCGACTTGGTGATCTGGAACGAGGACCGCGGCGGTTATCGGCAGTTGCTCCAAGAGCAAATCATGGGGTTGATTGCAGCGGGCATTGAAGCACAAGTGATTGATCGGCCGGGGGGCATTTTCGTACGCTCTGCAGAACACATGTCCAACGAAGATCGCACCCTGTTTGAGTCTGTCGCACGTGTCATTATCAGCGACAAGCGAGGCTCATTGGCTGAACAAATGCATCGCCGCAGCCTTGGTGAAGTGCTTTCGTCGCACCTGAATTTGCCGCAACTGAAACCAACCCGCACTTACCGCGCATCCTCTGAAAGTGCTGCTGCCCAAGCATTGACTTTGCCGCAGCCAAACGAGCTGATTTTCTTTAATGGCCTGGGCGGCTTTACGCCGGACGGTCGCGAATACGTCATCACAACGACGCGTGGAAAGACGACACCGGCGCCTTGGGTTAACGTGCTCGCCAATCCGCATTTGGGCACCATAATTTCCGACAGCGGCATGGCCTACACCTGGAGCGAAAATGCGCACGAGTTCCGACTGACGCCGTGGCATAACGATCCGGTCACCGACAATTGCGGGGAGGTATTTTATCTGCGAGACGAAGAAACTGGTCATTTCTGGTCACCCACGTCGCTGCCTTGTGGGGGCGCGTCACCTTACGTTACCCGGCACGGTTTCGGTGTTAGTACTTTCGAGCATGTGGAAAATGGCATCCGTACGCAGTTGACCGTTTTCGTAGCACTCGACGATGCGATCAAGTTTTCCGTGCTGAAAGTGAGCAACGAATCCGGCAGAACCCGCAGGATATCTGCCACCGGGTATGTTGAATGGGTGCTTGGCGATCTCAGGGGCAAGTCGGCTATGCATGTCATTACCGGCATTGATGCGCTCAGTGGCGCAGTCCATGCGCGCAACGCTTACAACACTGAGTTCGCCGAACACGTCGCATTTTTTGACGTTGACGACAGCACCCGAACGTTTACTGGCGACCGCGTGGAGTTCATCGGGCGCAATGGTTCCCTGCGTAATCCAGCGGCAATGATGCGAACGCATCTTTCCAATAAGGTCGGTGCCGGCATGGATCCGTGCGCCGCGATCCAGACTGTGTTTGAACTGGCTGAAGGCGAGGAGCGGGATTGCATTTTCGCGCTGGGCAGCGGGCGAAGCCTCGAGGATGCGCAGAAGATTCTGCAACGCTATCGCGGTCCGACGGCGGCCAATGAGGCATTTGAGAAGGTGCACACTTATTGGCGGCGCACATTGGGCGCAGTTCAGATCGAGACGCCTGATGCGTCGATCAACGTGCTCGTCAACGGCTGGCTGCCTTATCAAACACTTGCCTGTCGCTATTGGGCGCGCAGCGGCTATTACCAGTCCGGCGGCGCTTATGGATTCCGCGACCAGTTGCAAGACACGATGGCGCTCATTCACACCAAGCCGCTATTGTTACGCGAGCACCTTTTGCTGTGCGCGGGCCGGCAGTTCCGCGAAGGGGACGTACAGCACTGGTGGCATCCACTAGCGGGCCGTGGTGTGCGCACCCATTGCTCGGATGACTATCTCTGGCTACCGTTCGCCGTGTGCCGGTATGTGCTGGCCACCGGCGACACAGGCGTTCTGAACGAGTCGATCCGCTTTCTTGAGGGCCGACAAGTCAACCCGGAAGACGACTCCTACTACGATCTGCCGGGCAGGTCCGATGAAGCTGCCAGTCTTTACCAACATTGCGTGCGCGCCATCGAGCACGGTCTCACGTCCGGCGTGCACGGCCTGCCGCTGATTGGCTCCGGCGACTGGAACGACGGCATGAATTTGGTCGGCAAGCAAGGTAAAGGGGAAAGCATCTGGCTGGGATTTTTTCTGTGCGAAGTCTTGCAACAATTCGTAAAAATAGCGCGTCTGCAAGGGGACGTGATTTTCGCGCAGCGCTGTCTCGATGAGCGGGACAAGCTCGCACAAAACATTGAACAACACGGCTGGGATGGTGCATGGTATCGGCGCGCCTTTTTTGACGATGGCACGCCGCTGGGATCGGCAGAAAACGATGAGTGCCAAATCGACTCCATCGCGCAGAGCTGGTCGGTTCTGTCCGGTGTCGGTGCCGCCCCACGCGTGGCAATGGCGATGGACTCGATGGACAGGCGGCTCGTTCGTCGCGACGACAAAATCATTCAACTCCTTGATCCCCCGTTCAACAACTCGATCCTTGACCCGGGGTACATCAGAGGGTACGTCCCGGGCGTTCGTGAGAATGGCGGCCAATACACCCACGGCGCCATCTGGGCCGCGATGGCGTTCGCCGCAATGGGCGATAGTCAACGCGCCTGGGAATTGACCACCATCATCAACCCAATAAACCACGCGAAAACCGCTGAGGAAGTGGCCATCTATAAAGTCGAGCCATATGTCATTTCAGCCGATGTCTATGCAGTCGCACCTCACATCGGACGCGGTGGCTGGAGCTGGTACACGGGGTCTGCGGGCTGGATGTATCGACTCATCGTGGAGTCATTGCTTGGCATACGGCTCGAAGTAGACAAACTTCATTTCGCACCTTGTCTCCCAGAAGGCTGGGCGTACTTCAAGATGCAATACCGCTATCGGGAAACGGTTTATCACATCACCGTGACACAAGTGCGCGGGGACGAAGGGATGGAAGAGTCACGGGTCACACTGGATGGCCGTGTGCAAAATGAGACGTTCGTGTTGCTTGTCGACGACCGGCAGGCACATTCGGTCGAGGTTCGTGTTCAGACGGCAAAGCGTATTACTTAGATTGCGTTTGCCCAGCTGCGACCACCCAGTGCAGCGCTTGGATGCCGGGTTGCGAAGCATGTTCGCTACAGCGTAAAGTTAGTTTTTCACGCAACGCGAAGGATCAGACGTTTACCACATGCTTTTACGTAACTTCGCACAGTCGCAATTGATGGCGAGTGCTTTCCCGTTGCCAGCGAACGCTCCAGGCGCGCCACTGTCGGCGCGTGAGTTCCCATTCGCTCAGCCACCTGCGCCTGCGTCAGTCCGGCATCTTGCCGCGCCTTGAGCAAGGCATCGAGCAACACCCCTTCTTCGCGCTCAATGCGTTCAACCTCCGTCCGTACGCCAGGACGTCGCAACAGCTTCTTCACCAATTGATCATGTGTTTGCACGTTTAATCTATCCGCGTTCAATTCGCTGTTGGCTGCAGTGTCGCCCTATATTTTGTTACGAATTTCACTGCTGGCCCAGATATCTTGCAACTGTGTCTTCAGCCTCGTGGACAAGCTTTTCTACGTCTTCCTTTTCGTAGTGAAATACATCACCGTGCGCTGCCGCGTTGCCAATCTTCGTATGCGCATCAATTCGCTTCTCATCAAACTCATTCAACACACCATTCTGTTTAAGCTTCACCAGTAGTTCAGATAACTTGATCTTGGTGGATATTTCCAGTGGAATTGCGCGCGCGCGGGCTCGAAGTGCTTCTTCAAGTCCAGCTCACGCCAAAATCGCTGCTGCACGAAGATAGCCTTTTTCCAAGAGGTAAGACGCTTCGCCAAGGAGATCGCCGAAAACCGATGCTGAAACTGAGAGGTGGTAATCGATGGCAAGCCCTCGGGCATATTCATCTTTTGCAGACCTCAGTACGCCAAGTGGTAGACCCATATTAAGTAGATTCCCTTGAACAACGCTATACCGCTCAAATTCGCGAACGAATCTATTAGTCGAAACCGATAGCTTGTCGAGAAGATTGAGGCTACTTGTAGCCCATTGGGTGAAGCGCACGGGGTTCTGTGCCTTGAATGGCTGATTCTTTGCAGGGTCCCACCAAAGTTCCTGGCCCTCTGCGATCAACTCGTCAAAGCGCTTAATGAACTCAGGGTTAGAAAAAGTCTTTTTCATGTGGGCGTGTCTTAGTGTGGAAATACATTAATGTTGCCTTTGTCGAGACGCGCTTGAGTTGCCAGACAATCGCCCACGCTTCCCTTGGTGTTCCGACGATCAAACTTGACCTTTACGTCGACGATGCGCTTCAGCCTTTTCCGCAAATACATTCGGACGAACTTTCGCGACCCGCGGTGGCGTTGCCGCAGGTGCGACCGGTGGTAAAGACGCGTTGCCTTCAACTGGCGCGCTGCGAACCTTCGCCACCGTGGTTTTACTGGTGCGCGCCATCCATGGCGCTTCGGGCGAGGTCACACCGCGCCTTTTCGCCGCTGCGACTGCATTCTCTTTGCTCCTTGCTTTCGGCCCTTTTCTGGCACCGAGCTTGACCGGAATTTTTGCGCCCGCCTCGATCTTCTTTTTTAGTGTCCAGGCCGCTGCTTTTGCGGCATTGATCTTGTCGACGCGCTTGGCAAATTTCGCTTTTGCTTTTACCGATTGCGCTTCCAGGCTGGCGGCGATATCAGTGGCATCTGCGAGTAGCACTTTGATCTGGGCATCGCCAAGCTGGACCACCTGACCTGGCCGAATTTTGCAGCGTTTGCGAAGTTCCGGCTGGCCATCGACCGTCACGGCGCCTTGGCTGACAATGGCCCCACCCGCACCGCCGCTCTCGGCTAATCCGCAGAGTTTCAGCAATTGATTGAGTTCGATGAATTCGGTGGTGATGTGGTATTCAGATGCTTCCATGATGGTGCTTTCGATTTGGATTTATGTTGCAGTTTACGCGATGCGTTCACGCCATACTTCCCCCTTTTCTAAAGGGGGATCGAGGGGGATTTTTCAGTAGTTGCGTAATGTTGAATACCAAAAATCCCCTCTAACCCCCCTTTTTCAAAGGGGGGAATATCACGAACCTACCAATGCGCATCCAGCACCGCCAGAAACGCCTTTCCATAGCGTTCCAGCTTGTTCACACCCACGCCGCTGATGGTCGCGAATTCCGTCATATCCCTGGGCCGACGCTTGAGCATCTCCAGCAAGGTGGCGTCGTGAAAGATCACGTATGGCGGTACGTTCTGCTCGCGTGAAAATTTCAGGCGCTCTTCGCGCAGCGCTTCCCACAAACGTTCGTCTTCAGGCTTCACACTGCCTTTTGCCGCGCGGCCACCGGAGGCCACGTCGCGTGTTTTACCGAACGTCGTTTTGCGGCCGGGTTTCTTTACGTCCTCAACCCTGAACGTGACGGTCTTAACACCCTTGAGTACATCGCGGCTATCGAGAGTGAGCTTGAGTCCGCCGAAGCCTTCCACATCCACCGCTAGCAGCCCGGAGGCCGTGAGCTGCCGGAATACGCCGCGCCACGCGACTTCCGTCAGGTCGCGGCCGATGCCGAATGTGCTGAGTTGATCGTGACCAAACTGCTGCGTACGCTCAGTCGTTTTTCCCATCAGCACATCGATCAGATGCACAACGCCGAAGCGCTGACCGGTGCGATACACACATGACAGCGCCTTCTGCGCAGCGACAGTGCCATCCCAGGTGGCGGGTGGCTCAAGACAGTTATCGCAATTACCGCACGGCCGGGGCATGGTCTCGCCGAAGTACTGCAACAGCGTCTGGCGACGGCAGCGTGTGGATTCACAAAAGCCGAGCAGCGCATCTAGCTTTTGTCGCTCGACGCGTTTGCGTTCTTCACCCGCTTCACCGTTATCGACCATCTGCCGCAGCATCACCACGTCTGCCATGCCGTAGGTGAGCCAGGCGTTGGCGGGCGCACCGTCGCGGCCCGCGCGCCCGGTCTCCTGGTAGTAGCCTTCCATGCTTTTCGGTAAATCCATATGCGCCACGAAGCGCACATCGGGTTTGTCGATGCCCATGCCGAATGCAATCGTGGCCACCATGACCACGCCGTCTTCTTTCAGGAATCGCTGCTGGTTGGTCGAGCGTACCGACGCGTCCAGCCCCGCGTGATACGGCAGCGCACGCACGCCATTGGTCACCAGAAATCCAGCCGTTTCCTCGACCTTCTTTCGTGAGAGGCAATAGATGATGCCCGCATCGCCTTCGTGATCTTCCAGAAACGCGAGCAACTGTTTGCGCGGCTCATTTTTCTGCACCACGCGGTAGCGGATATTGGGCCGATCAAAACTTGCGACGAATTGTTTCGCCGATTCGAGTGCCAACCGCTCGACGATTTCCTTCCTCGTTGGTGCGTCGGCCGTCGCGGTAAGCGCGATGCGCGGCACATTCGGGAAGCGCTCGTGCAGCATCGATAGCTGCCGATACTCCGGGCGAAAATCGTGACCCCATTGCGACACGCAGTGCGCCTCATCGATGGCGAACAATGAAATTGGTGTACGGCCAAGGAGATCGACAAAGCGCGAAGTCAGCAGTCGCTCAGGTGCTACGTACAACAAATCGAGTTCGCCGTTGAGCAATCGCTGCTCAAGTTGAGAAGCTGCGCGGGCATCGAGCGTGGAATTGAGGAATGCCGCCTTCACACCCAACTGCAGCAATGCCTCCACCTGATCCTGCATCAGCGCAATCAACGGTGAGACGACGATGGCCGTACCCTCACGCGCCAACGCCGGAATCTGGAAACACAGCGATTTGCCGCCGCCGGTCGGCATCAGCACCAACGCGTCGCCCCCGCCGATCAGGTGATTAACGATAGCCTCCTGATCGCCGCGAAACGCGGGGTAGCCGAATACAGTGTGAAGGATTTCCTGAGGTGAAGAATGGGTGGCGTGGGACATGCGGCATGATATTTCATCTGGGCTGCATGGCGGCAACTTGCGCAATGTTGATTGCGGTTGTGTTGATAAATCTCCACGGTTCCATCGTCATTGCGAACCTGGTTTTATCGGGTGAGAAATATTCTTCATCTGCAGATTCAGCAACAGCAGATTTCTCCCTGCGGTCGAAATGACCGTCTTCTTGTCGCCATCCCTTGCACCGTTCTGTCGCACGTGATAGCGCGCAGAACGCCTATTGACGGGCACTTCCAGCTATTTACGCGGATTCAGGTACGAGTCCCGACACTTCAGGGCGATCAGTAAATGGGGTGAGGAGACGAACAGCGGTACCCTTTTGCTTCTGACACGA